>JBFMGC010000016.1:45349-58848 GCA_040752815.1 Candidatus Zixiibacteriota bacterium | reverse complement strand
TGTTCGCGGCATCGGACTTCAGCCACATCTCACCGTCCAGCCACTGCGTCGGACCGGCCGGGGCGGTGATGCTGGCCTGGAAAGTAGCCGTGCGAATCACGCCCGCCGGCACCTGGAAGGGTGATCCGGGGGTCGGGTTGATCGAGGCCGATAGCCAGGAGGCGTTGTCGCCGACCTCGGTGACATTCATGACCACGTTACCCTCGTTCACAACCGTAATCGTAAAGTTCGTGGTCTGGCCGAGCGGTACCCACTCGGGCCATTCGATTCTCTCAGGGATGACGTCGATCTGCGAGGCCTCAATCGGCTCCACGCAGGCCAGACGAACCCACTTCTCGGAGTTTTCTGTTCCCGGTGGGTTGGTTCGCTCACTCCAGAGATACGGTCCGGGGAACTGGTCATCCATGTATTCCATGTTCAGATACCAGCCGCCGGCGTAATTGCCGCCCGGGGAAAGGTCTACCTCGGCCGCCGCCGGCCAGGTCAGATTCAGGCCCGTCTCATCAAGAGCGTAGGGCTCGATCGACGGCTTCCACTCGGAACCGCACGGGCCGTCCGCCTCGGGGTCGCCTACCAGACCGCAGTTCGGGGTGTAGGTGTTGGAGATGTTGCGAGCGGCGTCCCACAGGGTGCTGGTGGAAAGCTGTGCCACCGACATCAACAGCTCCCAGTTGGCCATGGCCAGCCGGTTGCCGGTGTAAGAGCAGTCATCAAGCACACCGGGGGCCGGCTGCTCGGCCACATCGCGCCACGGGAAGCGGTTGGCACGCTCGTGAATCTGCGACCAAACCAGGTACAACTTGCTGTCGCACTCACCCATGGTGATCCAGGCCAGGTAACCGGCGTTCGATCCGCCGAAGCCGCAGTGCAGCGTGTTCATCGAACCGGTGAGCATGTCGTCGTTCATGAAGTTGCCGTTGGCAACTTTCACAGCGTCGCCCACACCCGGAACAGCCTGGTCGTTGGTCTTCTCCCAGTGATACAGGTTCTGGTCGAAGTCCTGCCAGTTGAAGCCGTCAAAGTACGGATCAGTCGAGGTCGGCTTGCCGGTCCACCAGACGTGGAAATCACCCTCGGAGTCGTACATACAGCCGGATTCCAACCAGGCCGTGAAGTGATTCGGATGGTTGGCAATGGCGTTAGTGTAATTGGTCACGCTGTAGGCCGGCTGCCAGCTCAGGCCGCGATCAAACGACTCGCGCGCCCAAACATCCATGTCGGCGCCGTTTTCCAACAGCGCGCCGTAGTACGACGGGTTGGTGTACGTCACACCCACGCTGGTGTGTGGATACGGAGCAGCCGCCAGACAGCCCCAGGTAAACCAGACGGAGTCAAGTATCTGACCATTGGTCCAGGTTCCGGCCGACGTGCTGCCAACCTTGCGGAAGTAGATGTAGGACCCGTAACCGAGGCCATCGACGTAGTCCTGGCCGGTCAGGTCCTTGTCGTCAAGCCCGTACAACACCACGTGCACAATGGTATTGGTGCCGTCCCATTGCGTGGCGATGGTCGGCAGCCCGGCGATGGTGCCCGGATCCTGCGAGAACAACAGGGGCCGGTAGACCGTGGTGTCGATCCACGTGACGTTCAAATTGGAGCGGGGATCGTAGGTACAGTTAAACTCCGCCCCCTGGTAATATACATAGTTGTGGGTGAAGCGTACCGTGTCGGGGTTACTCAACCAATGACCGCTCCACGATCCAATAACTGCACGACCATCAAAGGTCAAGCCGAGACTGCCCTGCTGGCCGTAGCCGATCGAGTCGGTGGCCTGCAGATCGCAGCCGACTTCCTGGTCGCGCGGCCAGTTACCCGTGGGAACAACGGCGTCATAGACGTTGTAGCCCGCGACACCGAACGGCGCGCCGGGGATAGTATCCGGCCGGTCTGTGTAGCTAAAGTGTACGCTGACTTCCATGGTTTCGTCGGATTGACCATTCCACCAGCGCGCTATCTGGCGGCCCGTGCCCCAGTTCCACTGGTCATCGGCCCAGGTCAAATCGATGCTGACGCCGGGGCCGATGCCCACGTTCGTCGATGCGGCGGAACCGAGAGGACGACGCCCCAGGTTACCCACGGCGGCGATATCCTCCGGATAAAGACCGGGGCGCGTAGCCTGACGGACTTCCGGCGCGTACGGTCCCACATTGAAACCGCTGATCTTGTCCAGACGCTCGTCGTCCATACGATCAGCCTTGGTGTCCACGGCCGACCAAGCCGACATCGTCAGCATCATGGACCACAGCACGACTACGCTCAGGGCAAGTAGTGCTTTCTTCATCATGCTGCTTTTCCTTTCAAGATTTCCCGAATTGTGCCCCCGCACACAGGGTGCGGGAATTGACTTATTCATTGTGTCCGCTCGACAACATGATGGTTCGTTACGTGCCGCGCGGGCGTTACTCCTTGTCGTGAATGACCTCCTAGTGTTTTGTTCGAAGTGAACTCATTTGACGCTATCGTTGCCTCATAAGTCTAGTTTACAATAGATTTGCCGACCGCGTTCGGCCACTGGCGTCTTCAATAAAGCACTTGTCTAATGATGCGACTGAGAATACCCATCGGACATATCGTTCTTACCGCCAGTCGGTACAACCCAGGGCCACAGGTTCAAAGCTGGCGCGTTTGTTCCTTGCCGGTTCCGAGTCTTGTGTGAGGGCGGGACCTCGATGAACCTATCTCACTGTCAAATCCAGCCCTACAGGGGTAGAAAAGCTGAGGACTGTAGCACCTTATAAAAGCCCTGCACACGGCATTTGTCAAGAAATTTCACCCTGCAGTAAGCAGATCGCACGCTTCCGGCAGGCCAGCCGACTTTTGTCGATTCAGTCGCAGAAGTTGCGAATGCCGCACACAGAAAGAGCCGCGGCACACTGTCGCGGCTCTTTGAAGAGTTTGCACTCAGAGGTCGGGTTTATGGCGCCGGCTGCGGGCCGTTTCGGAACATATAGTAGATAAGATAGGAAACGTCGCCAATCGATACCGTCCCGCTGGCATCGATATCGGCAGTCTCCGGAATCGGCGGCGGCGGACCGCCCCGGAACATATATTCGACGAAGTACGCTATGTCGTTGACCGAGTATATGTTATCCGAGTCGAGGTCACCTCTGAGGAATGCTACAATACGCGGATGTGTGACCAGCGTAGCGGTTGCCAGGCCGGGATAGTCGGTCACCACGAACGTAATCTCATAGACCTGGCCGACGTCGGCCGGATCGGCAGTGAAACTATACACCCAGGTGCCATCGCCCGCACTACTCCACGATGCTCCCGGGAGCATGGGGTAAGCGGTTACCGAGATGGAGTCGTGCTCCGGATCAGACGGGGTCAGTGTGATCTGGTACAGATGGCCGGTCGGTACCAGCATGGTGTCAGGCAGGTTATAGCCGAAACTGGGCGGCTGGTTGCCGGCCTCGAGTACCGTTATCTGCACGATCGCCGTGTCCACCGCGTTGCGGTCGTCGGTGGCGATAAAGCGGATGTTGTAGACGCCCGCCTGCGTGAAGTCGGGAGCAAAGGTGAAATCGCCAATCCGGTCTACCGGCACATAGTTGAACACCGCGTTCGCCGGGACATTCTCAGCGCGACAGGCCGGAGCCGTTACCGCGTCCTCGTCAAGTACGGCCACATAGAAGGTGACACTGGAACCTTCGGAAACGTTGTACGGCCCGGGTCCACCGGGCGGTGGGAAGACCAGTTCCGGCGGCTTGTTGCGATCCAGCACGCCGATCGTGATGGTCTCGCTCTCCTGGAACACGGTCGTGTAGACCTCGTCAGTGGCCCGAAATACCACGTAATACCGCGTCGGGTTGCTGACTGGGCCGCCCTGTGACCAATCCGGTGCAAAGGTCAGGGTGCCGGTGCCGTCGCGGTTGTCCACGAATGTCATGTTAGCCGCTAGCGTGGTCAGGCCGGAGAGATGAGCCGATAGCAGCGGCGTTGTGCCGTCGGCGTCGAACCCATCGACCGTGTACCTCAGGGTATCCATCTCGTATATGTTGCCCACCGGTCCGGCTGTGAATACGAACGGCAGACGATTGGTATCGGTAACCGTAATGGTCACCAACTGCGAAGTCGTGTCGATGCCGTCAGTGGCATAGAAAATAACATCGTAGGTCCCGGCCTGATCATAGCTCGGCGTGAACGTGAGAGTGCCGGTATTGTTGGCATTGTCGGTAAACGTGGCATTGGCCGGAAGCAACGTCGCCCAGAGTGAAAGAGATTCGCCATCGAGATCGCTGGCCGACACGGTTACCGTCAATGTAGCGTTTTCAGCTACCGTCGGCGGCGTGATCGCGGCGATCAGCGGCGCGTGGTTGCCGAACTCGACGACCGTGAATGTCACGACAATCGTATCCGAGAGAGTGGTGGACTCAGTCAGCGGGCCGTCGGCCGCCACCACGTGGAAGTCGTAGATACCGGCCTGGCTGAAATCAGGCGAGAAGGTGATCGACGCAAGCCCCAGGCCGAGATCAAGGAATGAGGCGTTCGGGGGCAGAGGCGACGCGGCCACGTCGATCGACAGCAGGATAGGATCGCGGTCGGGATCTTTCGCAGTTATGCCCTGCACCAGAGTCGAACCTTCGACCACCGACGGGGCGGGGATGCTGTCGAAGTATGGTCTCTGGTTGCCGGCGTCGTAGATTTGAATAAGCACCAGCTCCTTGTCGATAGCGTAGCCGTCATAGGCGCGGAACGTTACCGACTCCAATCGCTGCTTGCCGAAGAAGTCAGGGGTGTACGTAAACACACCCGTGCCGTCACCGTTATCTATCAGGGTTGCTCCCTCGGGGGCATCAGTCATCTGCAACGCGGGAGGGGGACCGTCCGGATCGGAGGCGCTGAGATTTATCGTGAGCGTCACGCCTTCCATGACGGTCCGCGGCCCGATCGGAGCGAGCTCCGGAGGAAGGTTCTCTGTAACCACAGTGATATCAACTGTCATGGTGGTGGATAGCTGCGGCACACCCTGATCGACACCAAGGAACGTCACCTGGAGCGTGCCAACCTGCGCCAGGCTTGGGCGGAAGGCGAAGCGGCCGGTACTGTTGATGTTGTCTGTAAACGTGGCGTTTGCCGGCAGATTCAGGGCGGACAGGATCACCCGATGCGACGTGATCGGATCGGTGGAATCGACCGCCTGGACTGTGAAGACGAGGGAGTCATCGACCACCACTCCAAACGGCCCCAGCTGGGGTATGAGGGGAGGCTGGTTGATGTCTACCGTTGTTATCTCCGAGATCGCCGTAGTCGTTCTTTGAGGTGTTCCGAAATCGGTCGCCAGGAAGTTAACCGTATCGACCCCGGCACTGAAGTAATTGGAGCGATAAACCAGTCGACCTGTCCCATCGCGATTGTCCACAAATGAGTAGTTACTCAGCGTGGTGCTGACCGACAAAATCGGATATATCAAACCGCCGTCGGGATCGACCGCGCGCACTGTGACGACCAAAGAGTCACCCTCGTTAATCGTATAGTCACTCACCGGGTCAAATACCGGCGGCATGTTGCCGCTCTCGACCACGGTGATACTGACGAATTCGGAATCCGCGAGAAGACCGTCTTCAGCAATGAACAGCACCGTGTATAGTCCGGCCTGATTGAAATCAGGAACAAAGTTAAAAGTAGCGGTGCCGTTCAAATTGTCTACGAGAGTAGCATTGGTCGGCAGCGACTCGGCGCGCAGGCTGGGCGACGTACCATCGGGGTCGGTGGCCGTTACCGCAAAGTTCAGCGTGCCGCCCTCCGCAATGGTGCGAGGGCCGATCGTCGCCAGCGCGGGCGCCTGGTTGCCTGCCTCCAGAATCGTGATCGTTACGATCTCGGAGTCAACCGCGGTGGAGACTATCGGATCGGTAGCGCGGAAGGTTACGTCGTAAGTTCCAGCGTCGGTGAATCCCGGCGTCCATAAGAATGAACCGGCGCCGTTCAGGCTGTCGACAAAGATCGCCGTGCCGGGTAACGCCGAGGTCGACAACAGGGGAACACCGCCGTCCGGATCGCTCGCCGATACGCGGAACGAGAGCAGCACGTTTTCGGTGGTGCTCTGGGGACCAATTGCGGCCAGCACCGGCAATTGGTTGACCTCGGTTACGGTTATCTGCGCCACGGTGGAGCCGACACTGAGAGCCGGATCGGTTGCTGTAAACGTGATGTTGTAGATACCGGACTGGGACGCGTCCGGGGTGAAGGTAAATGTGCCGGTGTTGTCGCCGTTGTCTACAAACGATGCGTTGGCCGGCGGGTTGACCGCAGCGAGTGTCAGCGGATCAAGATCGGCATCGGTTGCCGTCACCTGGAACGCGAGCGTCTGCCCCTCGGCTACTGACTGATCGGTTATCGGATTGACCACCGGTGTCTGGTTGCCGGCCTCGATCACCGTGATCACCACAATCTCGGAATCGACCGCTGTCGGCACGACTCTGTCGATAGCATGGAAGGTAACGTTGTATACACCGGCGTTCACAAACGTGGGTGTCCAGTCAAAGGTGCCGGTGCCGTTGTTGTTGTCAACATAAGTGGCTGTGCCGGGTAACGTAGAGCTGGTCATTATTGGAAGTTGACCGTCGGCGTCTGTCGCCGAGGTCGTGAAGGTCAGGCGGACGCCCTCAGTGGTGCTTCTCGGTCCGATAGTGGTGAGCACGGGCGTGGCATTAGCCGCATAAATGTAGCCGCCTATTAGTGTATTGGACACCAGACCCGAGGCAGTATTGGTGACAGTTACATCGACTGCCGCGCCCACTGAGCCGGGCGGAGTGGTAACGGTCAACTGAAACGGAGTAACGACCGTGGCGGGCACGCTGGTCAAACCAAACAGTACAGTCGCGCCGGCCGGATCGAATCCGGAGCCGTTTACCGTGACAACCGTTCCGCCGGTGGCAGTGCCGGTGTTCGGATTGAGCGAGGTCAGTATCGGGGCATCGAGCGAAGAGGTATTGACTGTCGCAATCGCCGAATGGGGCGAGAAGTTGCCGCTCGGGTCCTGGGCAATAATAATGTATGAGTATGACTGACCGCCGCTGACGGTGTTATCAACAAAGTAGTTGCTCGCTTCGCCCGGATCAGCCAGGGAACCGGAGGGATTATCGATGCGGAAGAACGAGCCGTTGGAGCTGGCCACCCGGCGATAGACGTGGTAGGTCAGGCCGCCGACCTGGGTCCAGGTCAGAATAACGGTGGAGGTCGACGCGGTCACCCCGGCCAGTCCGATCGGCGCCACCGGCCAGGTCACCGGTGCGAGGGTGACGTTTTCCTGCTGGAAGGAGTTGTTCGGGATCGCACCCGACAACTGGAAGCCCTGCCCGTTGGCGATATTGTAGAAATGATAGTCGTACGGGTTTCCGGCCGCTTCCGTCAGGTAGTTCTGGAAATCGTCGAACCAGTTGCCGGCGTCGTAGCCGGCGCCATCGGAGCTCTCGATACGAATCTCCTCGTCGGTATTGTCCAGATAACCGACAAAGAGGATTTCGCCGTTGGCCGGGGTGGTGGCGTTGGCATTCGAGACCGTGCCAAAGATCGACCCCTGGGCCAGGCCTGAGCCCGCCAGCGCCATGACCAGCAACAGGGCCAGTCCGAGCCGATTGGTTATCCTTCGCATCCTCTTAGATAACCGCACTGCGGTACCTCCGTTTATGTGCAACTCGTTTTTTCTCATACCAACCATCCGTCATTTCGCTACTGGGGGAAAGTCCCGGCCGTCGCCGCATTCGCCTGGTATGGTTTGCCGGCCCGCACCGTGAAGTTGGTGCCGAAGCCGATGGCAAACCGGGATTGATAGCTTTGCGATGACGCCACAAAATTGTTCAGCGTGTTTAATACTCCGGGGATATTGTTAATGACATCCTGGGCCACACTGAAATCAGCGGCCCGATCAAATGGAATCGCGATGAAGTTGAAGTCGGTTGTGGCGGTGGTTACGATCGGGTAGCTGATCGAGCCCGGCGCGGGGACAGCCCCCGCCACTGTAAACACCGTCGGCTGCGCGGCGTTGACTTGATATATCCCGCCCGGCACAACCGAGAAATTGGTTCCGAAACCAGCCGCGAAACGCGACTGGAAGCTCTGCGATGTCGCCACATACCGGTTCACCGTCAGCACGTTGCCGGTGCCGATCGCCTGAATCAGTTGGTCGGCGGTGGTGATGCCGGTATTCGCAAACGGTATACAGATCAGATTATAGTCGGTCGAGGTAGTCGTGATGATTTGATAATCGTACTCGCCGACCCGGTTCGACAATGCCGAGCTGTTGCCCCAGGCATCAATCGCCTCAAGCACGTAGAAGTACTGATTCAGCGTGTCACCCACCACGTTGGCGCCGCCGATGTTGTTATCGGTGATCGTAACTGTCGGCGGCGTGGTGAAACCGATCTGATTGCCGGGACCGGGCGTGAAAAAGGCCGACGTGCCGCGATAGATGATGTATCTATCAATCGTGGTCGGGAGCCCGGTGATATCGAGAGTTACCGGCGACCAGGTGAATCGCAGCTCATCACCTACTCGCTGAATCGTAAAATCTGTAACAGCCTGGGGCGGCGCGCCGTTGACTACGAGCACGGAAACCGTGTCCGGCAGCGAGAAATCAATGCCGTCGAACACCGTCAGTTCGAAGACATAGGTATCAAGCGCAGTAGGTGTAAACGTAGGCGTGGCGCTGGTGGTGCTGGACAGCGATACGGCCACTCCGCCTACCTGGACCCAGGCGAACGTCAGAGATTCCAGGTCGGGATCGGACGAGCCGGAACCGTCAAGCTGAACCGGCTGACCGGCCGGCAGATCGAACTGATCCGGCCCGGCGTTCGCCACCGGACGCCGGTTCGTATTGGTTACCGTGATAACGACCGCCTCGCTGTCAGCGGCGATTCCGTCGGACGCCACAAACGTAACGCTGTACGGCCCGGCCTGCGTGAAGCTCGGTGTCCAGTCGAATGTACCTGTGCCGTTGCCGTTATCGGTAAAGAGTGCGCCCGATGGGAGCGGCGACGCCGTCAGTGATGGTATAGTGGCATCGGCATCGGTCGCCGATACGCTGAAGTTCAAACTGGCGTTTTCCGCCACGCTTCGCGGTCCAATCGCCGCCAGCACCGGCGCTTGATTGCCTGCGTCGATTACAGTAATCTGAACGAGTTCAGAGTCGGCCGCGATACCATCCGACGCCACAAACGTGACGGGATATACGCCCTGCTGAGCGAAGCTCGGAGTCCAGTTGAACGTGCCCGTGCCGTTGCCGTTATCCACAAACGTCGCCCCGCTCGGCAGCGGCGACGTGGACAGCAACGGTGTGGTGGCATCGGCATCGGTAGCCGAAACGGCAAAGTTCAGGTTTACATTTTCAGGTGTGCTGCGCGGGCCGATAGCTGCCAGCAACGGAGTCTGGTTGCCGGCTTCGATAACTGTGATCTGGACCAGCTCGGAGTCAGCCAGCACTCCGTCTGAAGCGACAAACGTAACCGGGTAAACGCCGGCCTGGGTGAAGCCCGGCGTCCAGTTGAACGTGCCGGTACCATTGCCATTGTCAGTAAACAGTGCACCAGAGGGAAGCGGCGACGTGGTCAGAATCGGTACAGTTGCGTCGGCATCGGTGGCCGAGACGGAGAAGTTCAGGTTGACGTTCTCGGTCGTGCTGCGCGGGCCAATGGCCGCCAGCACCGGCGTTTGATTGCCCGCGTCGATTACTGTTATCTGGACGATTTCAGAGTCGGCCGCGATACCATCCGACGCCACGAACGTGATCGGATACACCCCGGCCTGAGTGAAGCTCGGTGTCCAGTTGAACGTGCCTGAGCCGTTGCCGTTATCTATAAACGTGGCTCCGGACGGCAGAGTGCTGGTAGATAGTGCCGGGATCGTAGCATCAGCATCGGTGGCCGAGACGCTGAAGTTCAGATTAACGTTCTCAGTTGTGCTGCGCGGACCAATAGCCGCCAGTACCGGACTCTGGTTTCCGGCGTCAAAGACGGTTATCTGCACTACTTCTGAATCGGCTGCCACACCATCTGACGCCACAAAGGTAACCGGGTAGATACCGGCTTGTGTAAATGTTGGTGTCCAGCCGAACGTGCCGGTGCCGTCGCCATTGTCGACGAACAGCGCTCCGCTCGGCAGCGGGCTGGTGGTCAACGCCGGGAAAGTGCCGTCAGCATCGGTAGCGCTCACGCCAAACGTGAGCGTGACGTTCTCGGTTGTGCTGCGTGGACCGATCGCCGCCAAAATCGGCGTCTGATTGCCGGCGTCTATGACCGTAATCTGCACAAGTTCAGAGTCGGCCAGCGATCCATCCGAGGCCACAAAAGTAACAGGATAGACTCCCTGTTGCGCGAAGCCGGGCGTCCAGTTGAACGTACCGGTGCCGTTGCCGTTATTGACAAACGTCGCGCCTGTCGGCAGCGGACTGGCGGTAAGCACGGGCGTGGTGCCATCGGCATCCGCGGCTGACACGCCAAAGTTCAAGTTCACGTTCTCGGTGGTCGAGCGCGCCCCGATTGCCGCCAGCACCGGCCGCTGGTTGCCCGCCTCGATCACGGTTATCTGCACCAATTCCGAATCAGCGAGGATACCATCGGAGGCGACAAACGTGACCGGGTAAACACCCGCCTGGGTGAAGCCGGGTGTCCAGCTAAACGTACCGGTGCCGTTCCCATTATCCACGAATGTAGCGCCGGAAGGCAAAGGCGAGGTTGCCAGAACAGGAACGGTTGCATCCGGGTCGCTCGCTGTCACCGCGAAGTTGAGATTCACACCTTCTGTAGTGCTGCGCGGGCCGATTGCACTCAGCACGGGCGCCTGGTTGCCAGACTCGACGACCGTGATGGTGACAAGCTCGAAATCGGTGGCCAGAGAGTCATCGGTGGCCGTAAACGTGATATTGTAAACACCGGCCTGGGTGAAGTCAGGCGTGAAGCTGAAACTGCCGGTGCCGTTGTTGTTATCCACAAAGCTCGCGTTGGTGGGTAGCGGCGATGCAGTCAGGTCCGGGGGGTTGCCCTCGGGATCAGTGGCTGATACCGTGAAGCTGAGAGCGGTACCTTCCTGAACCAGGCGCGGCCCTATCGGCGCCAGCACCGGCGGCTGGTTGCCGGCCTCGTTGATCGTGACAAACACTAGCTCCTGGTCAGTGGCAACACCGTCACTGACCGTGAAAGTCAGGCTGACGATCCCGGACTGACGGTAGTTCGGATTGAAGTTGAACGTGCCGGTACCGTTGCCGTTATCAACAAACGTGGCGTTGAGCGGCAGCGGCGCGGCAGTCAGGGTTAGAGCGGTACTGTCGCCATCGGTGGCAGTCACCAGCACGTTCAGGTTTTGACCCTCGGTCACGAACAGCGGACCGATCGGATTCAGTATCGGGTCCTGATTGACGTTGTTAACAGTAATCGTGACGATTTCATCGTCTATTAATGAACCATCGCTCGCCGTAAACGTCACGTTGTAGGTCCCGGCCTGATAGAAGCTGGGTGCAAACGTGAAGCTGCCGGTGCCATTAAGATTATCCACAAAGCTCGCGTTCGCAGGCAGGCCCGTGGCAGTCAGCGCGGGAATTGTCAGGTCCGGGTCGCTCGACGTGACCGTGAAGTTCAACGTCGCATTCTCGTTGACAGCGCGCGGGCCGATAGGATCGAGAATCGGCGCGCGGTTCACGTTGTTGACCGTAATCGTGACGATTTCACTGTCAACCACTATGCCGTCAGAGGCCCGGAACGTCACTGTATGGAGCCCCGACTGGAAGAAGCTCGGAGTGAAGCTGAACGTACCGGTGCCGTTGAGATTATCAACGAAACTCGCATTGGCCGGAAGGGCCGACGTGGTCAGCACCGGAATAGTGGCATCGGGATCGCTCGCCGACACACCGAAGGTCAGCAGCACGTTCTCGTCGACCGAGCGCGGGCCAATCGCCGCCAGCACGGGCGCCTGATTGCCGGCCTCGTTGACCGTGATTGTCACGATCTCGAAATCGGTGGCCAGGCTGTCATCGGTGGCTGTGAACGTGATATTATAAGTACCGGCCTGGGTGAAACCCGGGTTGAACGTAAACGTGCCGGTACCGTCGAGATTGTCCACAAAGCTGGCGTTGGCAGGGAGACTTGACGTCGTGAGGCTGGGGGAAGCCTCCTCAGGATCGGAGGCTGAGACACCAAATGTCAAAAGACTACCCTCGGTCACCGACCTCGGGCCGATCGGAGCCAATACTGGACTTTGATTGCCCGCGTCGATAATAGTGATGAAAACCACTTCGGAGTCAGTGGCGACTCCGTCCGAGGCGTAGAAGGTCACGCTACGGATTCCTGACTGCAGAAAGTCAGGAGTGAAGTCGAAGTCTCCCGTGCCATCGCCATTATTTATAAATGTCGCATTGAGCGGCAATGTTGATGTGGTCAAAGTCGGAATCGTGCCGTCGGCATCAGTGGCCGACACATCGATATGCAGGTTGGTCCCCTCGGTGACACTCTTCGGGCCGATCTCCGCCAGCACCGGCGTACGATTGCCGGCATCGACAACCGTGATTACAACGATCTCGGTATCGACCAGGATGCCGTCGGTCGCCCGGAATGTAATGTTATATGTACCGGCCTGAGTGAAATCGGGCGTAAAGCTGAAGTTGCCTGTGCCGTTGCCGTTGTCGACAAAAGATGCGTTGAGCGGCAACGTTGAGGTATTTAGCGTAGGCGTGGTGCCGTCTGGGTCAGTTGCCGAGACGCCGAAGTTCAGCGAGCCCCCTTCTATAACTGAGCGGGGACCTATTGTGGCCAGGACGGGCGGCTGATTGCCGGCCTCATTGACCGTGATCGTTACGATTTCAAAATCCACCCCGCTACTGTCGTCTGTGGCGAAAAAGGTCACCTGATAGACACCGGCCTGCTGGAAATTCGGCTGGAAATTGAAACTGCCGGTGCCGTCGCCGTTGTCTATGAATGTGGCGCGACTCGGAAGGGTCGAGGTCGTCAGCGCAGGCGAAGGATCCTCGATATCAGTGGCCGAAACGGTAAATGCTAACGTGCCTCCTTCAGTCACGGAGCGGGGACCTATCGGGGCGAGCACCGGAAGCTGGTTGCCGGCTTCATTGACGGTGATTGTGACTACCTCCGAATCAACTGCCAGGACAGCGTCCCTCGCGTAAAACGTCACCGTGTAAATGCCTGACTGCAAGAAGTCAGGATTGAAATTAAACGTACCGGTGCCGTTACCGTTGTCGACAAATGTTGCGTTCGACGGCGGCGTGCCGGCGGTCAGAACCGGGATCTCACCGTCAGCATCGGTCGCCGATACGGTGAAGTTCAGGTTGGCGCCCTCCGTGACAGAGCGCGGCCCGATATTCGCCAGAACCGGGGCATCGTTAATGCCCGTCACCGTAAATGTAGCCGAATCCGAATCCGCTGCGAGCCCCGGATCAGTCGCCGTAAAGGTGATCGTCTCCGAACCGTTCCAATCAGAGTTCGGAGTGGTTATCGTGGCCACCCGAGCAACTATCGATACCGTCAACTGCGTGTTACCACTGTACGTCCACA
>JBFMGC010000016.1:0-45249 GCA_040752815.1 Candidatus Zixiibacteriota bacterium | reverse complement strand
CCGTCACGACAGGCGCATCGTTTACCGCCGTCACCGTAAACGTCGCAGCATTCGAGTCCGCCAGCAGCCCCGGATCGGCTGCCCTGAACGTGATCGTCTCCGAACCGTTCCAATCAGAGTTCGGAGTCGTTATCGTGGCTACCCGGTTAACATCAATGCTGACAGTCAGTTCGGTGTTACCTGAGAAAGTCCACGTCATCTCAGCGTCTGTGTTGTCCGCGTCACTGACAAAATCGTCAAGCGTGATTGCAGTGAAGCTGGCACCTTCGGCAATTGTCTGATCAGGAATGTCTGTAACTACCGGCGCAGTCTGGGCGAAGCCGGCGCCAGCCGCCGTCAACAGCAGCGCAGCACCTAGAACTATTCGTACCATTCGGTTCATCGTAACAGTTCCTCCGCGAGCCCTTACTTGAGGAAGAGCATTTTCTTGGTCATAAACTCCTCACCGACTTTCAGACGGTAGAGATAGACACCGCTGGCCACGCGACGCCCGTCGTGGTCGGTCGCATCCCAGGTAACTTTGTAAGCGCCGGCAGCGTAACGACCGTCAAACAGAGTCGTCACATGCTGACCGAGTATATTGAAGACGTCCAGACTGACATCCTGCTGCAGGGCGCCGAGATCGGCCACGCCGATCTCAAACTCGATTGTCGTGGTCGGGTTGAACGGGTTGGGGTAGTTCTGCCTGAGTGTAAACCGGTTCGGCAGAGGGGTGTCGACACCCTGGACTGCCAGCGCGCCGGCGACCGTGTTGGAGAGCAGCGCCTCGGTCAGCCGGATACGGGTTTTGTCGTCGGCCTTCAGGTCCTTGTAGGCCGTGATCGGGATTTCCACCAGGTCGACATCGCCCGGCTGCATGAAATCACCCGAGTTGTACGGCGCGAACTTGTACAGCAGGATTTTCAGACGTCCCTGGCCGTTGTCGTTCGAGTGGAGGGCATAGCCGGAGACGTCCGCCGTCAGACGCGGCGAGCCGAAACTGACCGCGGTCGGATCGTAGTTCAGCTGCAATTGCACGCCGGCGACTTCCTCAGGGATCTGCGAGCGAACCACCAGCAGATCATTCGAACCGCTGATCATCTCGTTGTAGGCCAGTGACAGCACCGCGATCTGGTCAGGCGGCGGCGGAACCGGCGCAGGCAGGGCGATGCCGTAGATCATGTTGATATCGGCCACCAGATCAAACACGTTGACCGAGTCGTTTTCGATGATGTCCGCAACCTCGAACTGTCGTTCCACCAGGGGGAAGGTGCCGATGATGTAGGCAACGATATTGACCGCGTCGGCGACGTCGATGAACCGATCGAGGTTGACATCGCCCAGCGAATCCACCACCACCAGGCCGGAATCGGTCAATAGCGGCTTGGACCCGACCAGCGGATCCGGATCGGTTGACTCACGGCCGTTTTCGAGATTAATGACAAGGTCGGTCCACGGCACTGCGCTCGAATCGAGTGTCATCATCATGTGCAGTATCGCCGTGGTGTTGGTATCGATCACTTCCTCGTTGTTGAGGCCGAACGTGACCACGCGTATTGTGCCGGGAGTGGCGCCGATGTTGTCGTACACCACGTATTCGGGAATTCGTATCGTGGTCATGATCGAGTCGATCCTCAGGAACTCATCCGGGTACGTCATATCGAACTGGATACCGTACACCGGCTGACGTTTGACCAGGTCGATCGGGAAGGCGATTCCGGCCCTGCCGGGACGTCCGCCTACCGGGCGGTTGCCCTCGCGCGAGGTGGAAAAGAGGCGGTCGAACTCCAGCTCCTTGACCTCGATCTGGATCGGCAACACGGTCGAACCGCCAGAGTGGCTGCCCGTAAACGTGACTGTGAAGAACCCCTCCTGCGTGTTGCTCGGTGTCCAGCTGAACGTGCCGGTCAGCGGGCTGACACCGATCACCTGCCCGCCGTTACCGAAACTGGCATTCGCCGGCAGGCCGGAGGCGACAATAGTAATCTGTGTACCAGTAGTATTGGTGGCCGTTACCGTGAAGCTGATCAGCTCGCCCTGATTATACGGCGATGCCAGCCCGGACACAGACATATTCGGGCCCTGGCCGGTTCCGCCGGTAGTTACAGTCACAGTGGCGTTCCCGAATGCCGAGTTCCCGTTGGTGCCGTAGGCTCGCGCGGTGAAGCTGAAAGTCCCGGTGCTCGGCGGAGACCAGTTGATTGTACCCGATATCTGCCCGTTGACCGGGTAGGCCAGGCGTGAGCCAACGCCATCCCGAATCACCACCGAGTCCGTATTGGTCGAGGTCCAGGTTAGCGCGGATGTCTGACTGGTAGTTATAGATGTCGGATTGGCCGAGAAGGCTACGGTCGGGTCCGGGATGGCCGGCGGTACACAGGCCGTATCAGCCTGGAACCAGTAAGTGTAGCCCAGGTCAGTGGTCGGGTAAACCTGGAAGTTCTCGGTGGAGTCTTCTCCCTGGCCGTTCAGCCCCTTGTACCAGGCAGTCACCATCTGGGAGGCGTTACAGCCGTTGAAGTAGGTCGTATCCGGCGGAAATACGCTATCATCGACTATGAAGATGTCGCTCTCAAAGAAAGTGAAGCGCGCAAGCTGAAGGTGCGGCGTGGTCGCTTTGACGGCCATCTTGACGTAAAAAATCGTGTCGTTGCCCGGCGGCAGCGAGTCAAGAGTCAAGAACTCCGGAACGGCGTTGCAGGCCAGCACATTCTTGCGCCCCTGGAACAGATTAATACTAAACTGGTTGATCGTGTCGATAACCGGCCCGAATTCGCCGGGCGTGGTATCGGTGATAAGCATGCGCCGCGTGATGAGGTGATCCACGAAAGTCGTGTCGACATTCCACTGGATACAACCGGTCTGGTCCGCCACCGCGCACGACGAGTCCCGGATGAACACCGGGCGCAGCCAGGCCGTGTCGAACTCGATCAGGAACTGGAACGACGTCACGATTGAGTCGTTGTCCAGGATGACCGGCAGCAGCACCGTATCGCCCGGCTTGCCGCAGAAGAACGGCAGACGCAGTACGTCAAACGACGAATGCACGATGTCATCGCACCCAAACTGAGGCTGCGCCTGGGAATAGTCGGCCAGTGCCAGAAGCGCCAAGAGACACATCAGGGGGATCTTCACCAATCGCATCGCGACCTCAACCATATTTCAAAAGTCATCGTTATCATTGCTATATGCACATGCCCTACTTGAGGAGCATCATCTTTCGTGTCAAAACCGTTGATCCCACGGTCAGCCGGTACAGATAAATCCCGGATGCCACCGGCACACCGCTGTCATCGTCGCCGTTCCAAATGACCCGGTGCTCGCCTGCCGGATATTCACCCGACACCAGCGTTATCACTTGCTGCCCGAGCACGTTGTATACGGTGAGTTCCACGGCCGAAGGGGTCGGCAGCGAGAATTCAATTGTCGTCTCCGGATTGAATGGGTTCGGATAATTCTGTGCCAGCGCATACGCGGTCGGCAGTTCAGGGCCGGCGGCCGCCATGGATACTTCCACCATGCGGCCGTCGGCGCTGCCCAGCTCGACGTGGCTGACTTGAAATGAATCCAGACCTCTAACAGTAAACAGCTCGCACTTCCCGCAAGCCAACACACCCCCGTCGAGGCTGTACAGCAGCACCTTCACATCGCGGCCGTCCTGGCGATAATCGAGCGTCATCTGCCCGTGCGCGGAGACAATCATGTCCGCCGAAATCTCCCGATCGGTCTCGAACACCACAAAGGCCGCCCCGATCTCCTCCGCGCACTCATAGCCCAACCGCGCTCCGCTCGCATTGACCGATGTTTCAATTACAGCACCCGGCGTGGTCACTGCGCCCGTCTTGGCCAGCGGCGGATTCCCGCTCACCACCCAGTTGATCAGCGCCACCAGGTCGGCGATTGTCGCCGCCATGTTGTCCCGGTTGACATCGGAGTTGGCGTACTGCAGCGCGTTGAAGCGATATAGCGACGGATTGATGAAGAAATTGGTAAAGTAGATGACGTCGCCGATCTCCGCCGGAATGCGATTCAGATTGATGTCGCCTATGAGAATCTCGCCGATGTCCTCGATCAGCACGTTGCCGTTGACGTAGACGATATCGCTCTGCCGGATGAGGGCGCCGATGCTGTCGGCCAGGGTGTTGTCCTGATTAGTCGGAGCGTCGCGGAACTCGAACCGGAGCGGGATACTCATGCCGGCGAACGCGAGGTCGCCGCTCGTATGCAGCCGCCCGATCGCGATCGGCCCCTCGCCGGCCGCGAGATGAGGGGTCGCGCCCGCGAGGCTGGCGATACCGCGGATGCGCACATCTCCGGGAATGCCGTTGTTGTTGTTGGTTGCCGTGAAGAATTCGAAATCGGCCGCCCGCGTGCCGGCGTTGGTCAATGAGAGAAACGCCAGCGCCGACGGATCGTAGTGGATCAGCAGATTGAACCCGTTCACCGGCAGCTTGTTGTCCAGTACGATGCGATACTGAACGTCCTCGTTCGGAAACGCCTTCACCGAGTCGATGCGCAGCGTGTACAGCGCTACCGCCTGCACCGACGCGGCCACGGTCGCGGTGTCGGCCAGGCCCTGAGGGTCAACTGCCACGAAACGAAGCGCAAACGTGCCGCTGTCCGTCACCGACGAGACCCAGCTCAGGCGCCCCGGATTAGCGGCGTCGAAACTCGCCCCCGACGGCAGGCCCGACCAGCCCCAGCTTATCGTTTCGAAATCGGGATCCACCGCTGAAACGGAGAAATCAAGGGTTTCGCCGGCCTCCACGCTCACCGCCGACGGAGCACTGATCACCGGGCAGCGATTCCGATTAACAACGTGGACAGTCACCTCCATCTGACTGGAGAGGTCGCCGTCGCCGGCCCAGAATCTGACTTTCACCGGCGACCCGTCCGCGGAGTTCGGCCCCACGTAGTCCGGCACCCACGCAAACCGTGCGCTGCCGTCACCATTGTCAACGAAGTGCGAACCGATCGGCTTGGAGGTCGCCGCCAGCGTGACCTGGTCGCTATCGGGATCCGTCACGCGCACGTTTAGCTTCAGGCTGTCCCCCTCGAGGACATACTGATCGGAAATCAGGGTGAACACCGGCGCCCGGTTCGGCTCGCCCACGAGAATGCGGCCCGGCCGGAATGCCGGCCGAATCCCGCCCGGAGCATCGGCGCGCACCACTTCGAGATAACCGCCCGGCGGGTAGAAAAGCGTATCGAGAACTGTGGATTGGCCCGGCAAAGCAGTGCTCTTGACGCCAAAAACGACGGTGAACAAGAGCCCTTCGCCAACGGCAATAGGGTCCTCGAGCCATTGGAAGGCCGAGACCATGAAGTGGCCGTTGGCCGTGCTTAGGTTGGCGGGTGTAACTATCTTATTGGCAAGGTGTTGGGCGCGAGAGCCCGTGAAACTGACCGACTTGAGCGTCACCAGTTCGGGGTTATAAGTTATCGGCACCGAAAACGAAGTGAGCGCCTGCTCGTTACCCAGAAGAAACCGGATCGAGATGTCCTCCCCAACCCCAGCCTGCACCGAATCGACATAGACATAATAGCCGACAACGTTGCCTTCGGCGCGGACATCACTGCCCACTGCCGCAAGCAGCGCCATGATACTGCAAACTACTGTAAAATACCTTTTCGTCATAGCGTGACGCGTAAAAGTGGCACTTTGCCAATCCCATCCGAGCAAGATTCAGACCGGAACTTGCTCGTGGCCGGAGCCTGGTCGCCGACTCCCTGGCGGACCAATTCCGGCTCTACCCAGAGTTAGTCTCTCTGAAAACGTCCGTTTAAGAGTAGAAACGGTAAGAACTTATGTTCTCAACAGCCAGTCTAACTCAGCACTACCAGTTAGGCTCAGAATACTCCTTCTTCCTGGCGGCGAGCAACATAGTGAGGTTGTCTGTCATTCTTCCGCAGGTCTCTGCATTCTTCCGCAGCATGACGTCTCCCGCCGAAACAGGCAGGTACTGGTTTCGATGAGAGCGCCACATTATATAAAAAAAAGACCGCTTTGTCACGCGAAAACTGCAGTTTTCCGAACTAAAAGGGTCATTCAAGCTCCACTTGGGCAAAAAGTTAGTCGTCTTATCTCAATAGCTTTCTCGCGATACGCTCTCTTCCTTTCTTGTTCTAATCTCGTCCGTCTTTAGAACCCCCGGAAAGGGGTAACCTCTCCGGGGATTCGAACCTAAAACGCTTCGGCGTTACTTCAGAAGGATAGCCTTCTTGGTATCGCTGAAGGTGCCGGCCGTCAACTTGTAGAAGTAGACGCCGGAGGAGACACCAGAGGCCTCCCAAACAACCTGCTCGAAGCCGGTATTGCTAACGCCGGAGAAGCTCTCAACGAGCTGACCCGTGACGTTATAAATATTCAGCTTCCACTCAATCCCGGCGCCGGGGATCAGGATGTCGATCTTGGTGCTCGGGTTGAACGGGTTCGGGTAGTTCTGGCTCAGCGCATAGTCGGACGGCATGACCTTCGCCACTACCGGCGCACCGGTGCTGGAGGCGAATTCGGTCTTGACGACCTGACCATCGGCGCGCAGGAAGCTGCCGGAGAAGCTGTTGCCGTCGAGGCTGAACACCAGGATATTGGTGTTCTCGCCGTCAAAGCCGGACTTGATCTCCATGCCGGGGGCCAACAGGGTTGGGGTCACATTGCCGGCAACGACAACGTGGGCCGCACCCATTGAACCGTCGACACTGAAGACACCGTCACGGCTGACGGTAATGCTGGCAGCCACCGGGGCGATCTTGTCATACGGCACGGCATCGCCAATGATCACACGGATCAGGTACACCAGGTCGGCGACCGTCAGAGCGAGGCCGTCGGCGTTCGTATCGGAAGCCGCGATCGAACCTTCAATATGGCTTCCAAACGCCGCAACACCCGAAATGAAGTAGTTGGTGAACATGACCGCGTCGGCGATTTCGTACGCCAGACCGTTCAGGTTGATATCACCGCGAGCGTCGATCGAGTCGGCGCAGGCGATATCAATACCGCCGTTCTGGAAGTCAACGTTACGCTTGGCAACCTTGCCTCTTCCCTCATCTACGTAGACGCATTCGTCTTGAGCGCCCTGGTAGGTCGGGAATGGATCGTCGGCGGTGATTTCACAGCCGAGGAACGGCTCATTGTATGCGCAGAAATCAAACACCTTTTCCGACAAATACAGTTCGGAACCGTCATCGTTCGACAGGGTGTTGTCACCGCAGCCATACCAGAAGAACCGGATCGGTACGAACTGGCACTCCAAAGTCCGGTCATTGCTGACCAGGAATCTCAGGTACGCCAGAACGATCGGTACGTTCTCCACGCCGCAATCGGGATGGTACGGACCATTGTTGGTCTCGGCCAGACCAACTACGCGAACCATGCCGCTCGGGCAGGCGTTGCCGCAGTTGCCGTAAGGGCTGAAGCGGTAGGTGAAGAACTCCCAGCCGCAACCCGGAGGCACGTCGGTATCCTGATTGTAGATTTCGCCCTCGTAAGCAAGCTGGAGGGCCAGCGCGGAGGCGTCATAAGCAATCAGGAAGTCGAAACCGCCCAGACCCTGGGCCGCATCGAACTTGTGCAGCTTAATAAAAATATCGCGGTACTGACCCTGGTACACGGCTGAATCTTTCTGCAATTCAACCTGATAGGGAGATCCCGCAATCACGTTCCACGGCACGTCGCAAGTCGCGGTAGCATTACCATCGCTGACCTGGACCGTCATTAACAACGGGGCCGCATTCTCGTCACCGGTCACCGGGCAAAGCTCGATGACGTTGCCGACGATGTTGTAAGTGCCGAGGTACGTCCGGCTGAAGCCCAGTACCGACAACGTAAGCGCGTCGCAAACATCCGCATCAGCAATCGTCACAGTCTGCGTTTTGCAGGTGTTGATGCTGACGGTTCTGAGCGACGGGCACTGTATCGTCGGAGCGTTGTTGGTAGTGGTCACGTGCAGCACGAAGTGCGCGGCCTGTTCCGCATCACAGGCATCCTTAACGAGGAATTCGATATCCACGTTGGCAGCCTGCGGTACGGTCGGGCCGGACCAGGTCCACAGATTACCGGCAATCGTGCCGTAGCCGGTTTCGAAACCGGGGGCAAACGAGTATACCACAGAACCGTCACCGGGCGGATCGCACTGTTCCGGATCCGGATCAGTTGCGCACAGGGTGAATGAACCCTGCTGGCAGTGGTTGAAGGACACGTTGCCTACGGCCGGATCATCGCACCAATCCGGCGGGAGGTTCGGCACTTCGAAGATTTCCCAGCAGCGGGCGCCTTCCTGGTTACCAGCGGTACCAGGGTCGTTATCCCACTGTGGCCAGTCGTCAGCAGCCGGACCGGCATCGGCCCATTCCCAGGCCACCGTGGCTTTGCCGTTGACCGAGTCGAGGCACATCATTTTGCCGACATCGGCCAGCAGCGTCTGGAACTGTAGGGTCAGGGCGATGCCGTTGGTGGAACCACCGGCATACCCGCCCATACCGGTCACGTCCAAAGTGGCCAGCGAGTAACCAACGCGGCTCAGCGGACCGGTGCTCGGGCCCGGCTGGGTGGTGCCGCCGCCGGCGGTGGCAACCCAGTTGACTGTACCTGCGTTGGCGTTAGTGTAGTACTTCCTGAACTTGCTCACAGTCACCGGAAGGGCGCTGACAATCGGACCGTCAGCAGCCAACAGGTTCACCCAGTTGGCGCCGTCCGGCGAGTACACCTCAAAGGCGTTCGAGCCTACCCACGGGTTGGCTGCGCTTAAGCCTAAGAGGTTGTACCGTATGGAGGCCACGTGCGTCTTGCCCGCCGCCAACTGTGTGGGAGTGTACTGGTTCGTGACATTGTCAAGCGAAATAATACCCAGGTTGGTTCGTTGTGCGAGCGCACCGTACGCCAGGGAAAGTACCAAAGCGAACGTAAGGAAAAATGAAAGTTTCCTCATTTTTGCTCTCCTAAAAAAATCGCATTCATTACAACAAACGTTGTCATTTAGTTCAACTATCCTCTCTCTATCCCCCCTCGGGATTCTCGACCCGGTCTCCGTAGCCTGAGAGCCAGACGGCTGCGGCTGCCATAGTCGTGAAAAAAAGAGCGACAGTCAAACATTTACGAGCGCGTGCAAAATCCTCTCTCTCGGATGTCCTCCTTTCCTTTCCGTCTTTCTTCTTTCTCTTTTTATCTCAGGCGCCCTGCCCGCCCAAAGGCCCGGCGCCATTTCTTTCGTAGCTTACCGCTATTCGCAGTCCTCGTAGGGCAGGACCCCTGCGGTCCTGCCATCGATGGCAGGAGTACGGGACCCCTGCCCTACCGAAATAACAGGAGTGCAGGACCCCTGCCCTGCCTCAATTCCGGACCATTGATAGTTTGCTCCGGTTAGCCGGGTATTAAGACTTTTCGAAGGATTGGCTAACACGGGCACGAACTCCATTCAACCTATTCACAACACAACGGGGTTTGAGTGATAAACAGGCGATCAATGAGCACGGTCACGTCGCCGATACTCAGCTCCACCGGTATCTCGGTGCTGCAGTTCACATTGCCGGCCTCGATCGGCACGATCTCCACGCCGGTTATGAACAGGTGGTCAATGAGCATAGTGATGTCGCCG
Organism: Candidatus Zixiibacteriota bacterium; assembly: GCA_040752815.1. NCBI lineage: Bacteria > Pseudomonadati > Candidatus Zixiibacteriota > Candidatus Zixiibacteriota bacterium. The sequence continues at coordinate 35,677 of JBFMGC010000016.1, read as the reverse complement.
ATGGTCAAGTCGCCGCTGTGATTGACGTCGCCGCAGATGTAATTGAGCACCTCGATCTGGCCGTCGAACAGCTTGACCTGGGTGGAATCGAGCTTGGCCACGTCAACCATGACAATGGCGACCGAATCACAGCCGTTGGTGCACTGTGATTGCGGCATGTGGGTCCACTCATAGCATCCGGTCCCAGGAGGCGGCACCGGGTTGGTGCACTCATAATAGTTGGTATCGGGCACCTGGACTGTGATCCAGCCAATGGCCGTCCCCGCCGGAGTTGAAAAGACAAAGTACGGCTTCCAGGATACGTCGATAATGATACCGGCCGTGCGGTCTTCCAATTCCGGCGGAATGGGGAAGATGTCGGCCAGGATGCGGAACAGCACGCCGCCCTGCTGGGGGTTAATCGGCGGCCGGGTGCCGGGCACGGTGGTGCGGTCGGCGATTCCGGTCACGAGAATGTCCAGGCCGAGGTCGCCGGTGGACACGGAACGCGACGTGACCATTTCCCACCCGGAAATGAGCGTACCGACCGTGTCAAAATTACCTACAAAGGCCTCGACCGTGTCGATTATGCGAAAATCCCACGGCTCCAGGTCCGGGAAATCGACCGCGCAGGTGTCTCGGACCGAATCGACACAATTCTCACCCACATACTCGGTACAGCACCATTCCTTCCAATAGGTGGTATCCACCACCGTATCCAGGTTGTTTTGGAAGTTGGCGATGTCGTTGCGGGAAAGAAACAGGTGCAGCGAGAAGGCGGCGATCTGGTCCTGGGTGTTGGTCAGGAACACGGTGATGACGGAGTTTTGCTGGCCGGGGGTGCCGGTAGTGTCACCGACCGTGACTCGCAGGCGCTCGATCGCTTGGGTATCGGTTGCCGGGCAGAGCAGCAAAACCGCAAGCACGAGGGCAAGTAAGCAGGTGCGCTCGGGGAACGAACGGATGTTTAACAAGCTTCCTCCTTGAGATCCGGGCTGCTGACGTTGCTCAAGATCACTCCTGGCCTGTCCTCAGCAGCTTCCTGGCAAAGGTTTACAACCGAGATACTTAGTGATATTGTCGGCGAACCAAGCCGAATTCAATATCACCGGATAACCTCAGTTACGTTTTCTAGTCTCTTTACCAGTTAGCGCTATGAAGTAACCTGCAAGTTTCTCCGGGGCGGCCCCCACAGCCGCGCCGTGAGGCGACGTACACAGGACTCGCTTAGTTATGTGTATCGGATCGGAAAGCTGTTGGTACTGTCTGGCGGCGGATAAATCGCGGCCGTCATAAAACTATTTGTTACGTGGAACAGTCACCTATCATCCGTGTCGAATATACAGAGGAGTCTCCGAGTTGTCAAGGGGTATCGGCCAGATTTCTTTGATTAATTTTTGCGCAGCCCCCGCCGGCCCGCGGGGCGGGCCGGGAGAAGCGTCGGCGCGGCCCCTCCCCTCGCAAAAGGGCCACTATGGGTGTGGCGAAGCACTCGCCCACACGGTGTCACACGTGGATACTTCCCGATAAGCGAATCATTGACCGGCGATCCTTGCGCACCCTCACCATAAGCTGGACCAACATGCCCCTATTAGAGCGGCGCCCGCTGTCGGGAGCACGGCGGGAGCACGGGGCGCACCTAATCCGACCGTCGCCCCAGGGACGGCGGCAGGTCGGGAGCATGCACCTGTTTAAGCAGCCTTGCCCGCTTTTTGTTATTGACACCCCGTTCGGAGCACGTATCATAACTTTTTAATCTGTCAGGAGTTAGCGAAATGGCCAAAATGTCCCAGAACGTCAAGGAAATTCTCCAAATCGTCGCTTTTGTGGTGGTTGTCGGTATTCTCGTGGCGGCGTTTGTAGCCTACCCGCTCAGCCGGACCAAAGCCTACCTGGGGCGCATCGATCTGAACACCTTCAGCGCTGACTCGCTCCCGGCAAACGACATCTCGGCCTTCGCCGGCCTGAACGCGACTGTGGATACGTTCCGGGTCGAGGCCGACGGTCTCACGACGCTGGCCTGCGCCTGGCTGACTCCTGCTCCGGACACCCTCTCGCCTGAGCACACGAGGCCGCTCAGGGGTTCGGTAGTGTTGCTGCATGACGAGCGGGCCGATCGGAATTCGCTTCTGGGCCTGGCCTCGGCATTTCTCGATTCGGGCTGGGCGGTCAGCCTTTACGATCAACGGGCCAGCGGGCTGTCGAGCGCGGGGTATCACAGCGACGGCGAATACGAGGCGTCCGATCTGAACGAGCTTATTGCCCACCTGCGCATCCGCGACCGGGTGATCCGCCCGTTCGTGGCTGTGGGCTTCCGCGCAGGCGCCGATGCGGCTTTGCTGTCGGCTGCGGAAGAAGACCACTTCGACGCGGTGGTCGCGGTTCGGCCGTACCTGACCACCGGACGATGGCTGGATCAGTTGATGGCAGAGCATGACATGTACTGGATACCGTTCCCGCGCTCGATATTCAAATTCTGGTACGAGCTTCGCTCCGGCTACGCGCCGGAGTACCGCAGCCTTGCCACTATCCGCCCGCCGGTCTGCCGCGCGCTCATTCTTGACAGCGAGGACCAGACGGTGTCTGAGTTCGTTCAGATTGCGGGAGCGAATCAGATCGAGGTTCGTGCCGTACCCGCCGACACCGCAAAACTGATAGAAACTATGATGGCGTATCTCTCGTTGTAGCGTTCGTAGATAGAATTCTCCCTGGCGGGCCTCAAATGAAAGCCGGCGCAACCACCAGATTTCTAGTCGTGATCCTGATCGGGTTGTACTTCCTCCTGTTGACCCCGTTTCACGCCGCCCACCTGACCATAGATATTCACTCCTGCGCCCAAGCGGGTCAAGGGTGCGACAGCAATTGCGTCAAACACCACCACCATTCGGAATATTGTCCCACCTGCCAGCTTGGCAACGGCACGATTGACCTGCCGTCGACCAATTTTCGCGTTGCCGTGTTCGTCCCTGTGGGGCGACTGCACACCCTCGTAGATGATTCACAGCCTGATTCCTGGAATTTCTCTCCAACTTCCCGCGCTCCTCCAGCCGTGTTTCAGGGCAGCATAGCTGCCTGATTCGCATCAGTCATTCATTCATCTGAACCTCATGGAGCGATCGGTGCTATCCGGTCGTATGGAGTGCAACATGAATCTGAAGTGTATTCTCTTTGTAATTGTAATGTTGTCTGTGTCCGGTCCGTTAATGTCGCAGACGACGCTCAATCCAGACATATCCCTCATCGGCGATTTCCGCGTCTACAGCCACAATGATACTACCCATGTCGAAGAGAGCGAGAGGTTCAACCTGGCTGTTCCTTCGATGGAACTCATGGTCGCGGGATACCTGAATCCATACGCCCGAGCCGATGCCGTAATCGGCTGGCATGGCGAGCACAACGCCGAGATCGAAGAGCTGTATGGAACGGTGTTGCGCGGCCTGCCTCTGGGAATGAACCTCCGTGTCGGCAAGTACCTGCTTGAATTCGGACGGCTCAACTCGGTGCATGAGCACGCCTGGTCATTTATAATGAGGCCGCTGCCACACGAAGTGTTTTTTGGCGATCATGGTCTCAGCGATATGGCGGTGCGCGCCGGCTTTCTGCTTCCGACCGGCGATGCCTACACTGAGTTGATGCTCGGGACGCTCAAAGGTGACGCCCTGGCGGGTCATCATCATGAAGAACCGGCGGAAGAAAGCCCCCTCCGCCATCCCGGCTTCTTCGGACGCTTAGCCAGCTCGTTCGCAACGTCCGAAAGCGCTGAGTTGGCGCTTGGCGGATCAGTGGTCAATTCCGTCTACGAGGTCGAAACCAGTCAACTTCGCACCTGGCTTGCCGGGCTGGATCTCAAATACAAGTACAAACCCTCGCGTTATACTATCCTTCAAGTTGAGAGCGAGGGGATAATGCGCTCGGAGGAACAAGAAGGTGGAGACAAACTGACGTCTTACGGCGGCTATGGCTACATCGATTATCGCTTCAGACAGCGATACAATATCGGCGGCATTTTCGAATACGCCCGCGTCAGGGCGGGCGAGCATCATCACGATGACGGCGAAGAGGAAGAGGTCGGTGTGATCAATGTATCAGACACGTGGCGCGCCGGACTGTTTCTTGGCTTTGCGCCGATAGAGGAGACCAGTCTTGTCCGCCTGGCGGGCCACTGGACCGAACCGGATGACCGCGAGGGCTACTGGGAGCTTAAGCTCCAGTTCCTGTTTTCGCTTGGCCCCCATCAACCTCACAACTTCTAAGAGGCAGTCATGAAAAAATATACATTGATGTCCTTTGCTCTCTTACTCGCACCGGTGGTCTCCACGGCTCAGATGAAAGTCGTGGCGTCCACGAGCGACCTGGCCTATTTCGCTCGTCAGATCGGCCTCGACTTGGTCGAGGTCGAGTCGATCGCGTCTCCGAAAACAGACGTTCATTTCGTAGAGGTTCGCCCCAGCTACATGATGAAGGTAGCCAAAGCCGACGTGGTTCTGAAGGTCGGACTGGAATTGGATATGTGGATGGACAAGATCATCGATGGCTCCCGCAACAGCAAACTCGAAATCGTCGACTGTTCAAAGTACGTTCGACCACTGGAAGTCCCGACATTCAAGGCCGACGCCCGTTACGGCGACCTGCACCGTTTCGGCAATCCCCATTACTGGCTCGGCCCACAGAACGTCAGACTGATCACTGACGCCATTGTCGATGCTCTTTCTGCCGCCGATCCCCAGCATGCCTCAGAGTTCAAACAGAACCAGGAGACATATTTGGTTTCACTTGAGACCGAGTTGGAAACATTGAAACAGAAAGCCGCAACTCTTGCAGGCAAAGAAGTGGTCTTTTACCACAACTCCTGGCCCTACTTCTGCGCTTTCACAGGGATCGTGGCCGCCGGATTTGTCGAGCCGTACCCTGGCGTGGCGCCGTCGCCCTCACACATCAAGGAGATGATCGACCTCATGCGGAGCAAAAACATCAAGGCGATTGCGGTCGAGCCGTATTTTGACAAGCGGGTTCCGGACAAAATCGCCGCAGAGACCGGCGCTAAAGTGATCACCGCCTACCCGTCGGTCGGTGGCCGCATAGAAAACGAAACCTACACCCAATGGCTCGCAGGCAATATCGAAGCTTTGCTTGAGGCAATAAAATGAACGACTATCTTCAGTTCCTGCTCTGGCCGTTCATCGCGTGCGTAGTCTTGGTGGGGATACATGTATATTTCGGACTGCATGTCATCAAGCGAGGGATCATCTTTGTCGATCTCTCGCTGGCCCAGGTAGCGGCGCTCGGCATGACCTTTTCATTCCTGCTCGGGTTCGAGTTGGAGGGCGATGTTGCGTATTTCTTTTCGCTCGGCTCGGCGCTGCTGGGCGGCACGATATTCACCTTTACTCGTGAGATTGAGGGCAAGGTCCCGCAAGAGGCGATTATAGGTATTGTCTATGCGGTCAGTACGGCTGCCGCCATCCTGGGCGTGAGCCATGCACCCGAAGGCGCTGAGCACATAAAACATCTGTTGGTCGGCAGTATTCTGACTGTTACTCCGGCGATGGTGCTCAAGACGGCCATAACGTACACGTTGGTCGGCGCGTTTCACTATCTGGCGCGTGACAGGTTTCTGGCATTGACGCTTAACCACTCCCACCGGCCGGCTAATGCGCGTCTGTGGGATTTCCTATTCTATGCCACCTTTGCCGTGGTGGTGACATCGTCCGTTAAGATGTGTGGCGTGCTCCTAGTGTTCATCTTTCTGGTGGTGCCATCGGTTTTCGCGGCGTTGATAACCGATTCGATCGCACGTCGCCTGGTCTGGGGATGGCTGTTCGGCCTGGTCGGCTCCGCGCTGGGACTGGTGCTGTCGTTCCTGCTGGACACGCCCACGGGCGCTACCATTGTGTGCGCTTTTGGAGCGATGCTGCTTCTGTTTGCGCTGGTGCGACGCTTGCGCTAAATTGGCCGCATGGTACTGATAGAAGAACTGGGCATCGAGCAGGCCGATCAGATTATCGATCTGGTCAATAAACTGGCCGTTGAACTCGGCGGCGAGGACGACGAGTTCCGCGCGCTGGACAGAGCGAAGATTCTCGCCGATTGGGAGACGAGCAAAGAGCGGTTTATTGCGTTCGTTGCGATTGCCGAGAACGGCGAGACCCTGGGGATGATCACGCTGGCGGAATCGTTCGCGATTTATGCGGGCGGCTGCTATGGCGCCATCAACGAACTCTACGTGCCGCCCAAACATCGAAACAAGAACATCGGCAAGATGCTGGTGGAGACGGCCAAGGATTACGGCCGCAACCGGGGCTGGATGCGTCTCGATGTCACCGCCCCGCCCGGCGAGGTTTGGCAACGCACGGTGGATTTCTATCTTCGCGAGGGCTTCACGCACACCGGCCCGAAGATGAGGTTTATGCTGTGACCGGGTGAGGCAGTGCGGTTCACACCGCCACACCAAAGATATCTCGAGCGTCAGTATACGCGGCGCTGTAATGATCACTCAGGTCAGGCTTCAGAATCTTCAGTTTCTCCCTGATCGCATCCGCTGCATAGTAGTGCTGGGACAAGTAGATAATTGTACTAAGAACCTCGAGGTGCTGTGGAGACTTTCCCGCCAAGCGTCTTACTAGATCAGCACACTTTGGGGAAATCTGGATGCCAACGGAAGGAGTTTCACCGCCGTCCGTCGGCAGACTCAGAGTATAGCCGCCGCGATCTACAGACCTCGATTCCGCTATGAGCTGACTACCCCGAGCCTCATCAAGGTCGTGGGCCAGCGTTGGTGAAAACACCCCATAGTTGTGATAAATGAACTCCTGATCAAAATCCTCACCAGCGGCCTGCAAAAGAAAGACCAGCTTGTGAAGCTTCTTCCGGCTATATACCACCCCACTAGCCTCAGCAATGAGTTGCCGAAGCATGGAAATCCTATCTATCGAATCCATCTACTAACCTTTCACGTTCCGCCATACAAGTTATAGCTCGATTTCATCAGGAACGATGAAGAACTTTTCGTCAAGAGTTACATCACGAATAGCCTTACTGACTTCGTACTTGCTGATAGACGAAAAAGGCTTCACCCTGCCATCCGAGTCAACAAAATAAACTTCGTCCAGAGCCTTACCGGCTCCTTTGAGGAAGAAGAAGTCCTTATAAGCCAATCTGGTTGGCTCAGCTTCGACCAGGTAGTAGTGGGGATCAAAACCCTTTGCGCTGAGCAGGTTTTTCACCTCATCCCTTTTGTCAGCATACTCGCGCCCCCCGAGATCAGTGACCAAACGCGCCTTGAAGAGTTTCCGCTGCAGAAACCGCCTGCACAGGTCCTGAAGAATGGTGTCAATTTCTTTCTTGCCCCATTCATGTATCCAAGTCAAGACCACAAAATCATTCAACTGCAAATACTCATCAAGCTCGAGTTTCTCATTGGCGCCAATCTTGGCGAGAACGGAGGGAAGGAATGTGCGTTTCGCATCTTCTTTCGCACAGTCGATTGCTCGCCGGAGTATCTTAACGAGCATTCCTTCTGCTGCTTGAACAGTCTTGTGATAGTAAACATGCGCATATAAGTAGAAATTCCCAAGCAAGTAGGTTTCAAGGCTGCCTAATCCCCGCCTTCCATCTATCACGATCTTATCTACCGGCACCTTTTCTCCGTCGGCGTCAAGCTCTTCATAGCTTTGCCTCGAGAGATTCCTGAGCATCCACGTAAGGTCGAACTTTCCGTAATGGACGCCTGTCATATGAGAATCACGCAACATGTAATCGAATCTGTCTACATCGAGCTGGGAGTTGACTATGGAACCAAGATACTGCGGCTTGTAGAAGCCCGCTATCACATCTCGCACGTGCCCGCACATGGATTCTCCAAGCACTTGGAGCACTTGCGGATGCTCCATAACAATCCTGTTCGTCCACTTTTCGTGTTTCTCGAAATGTGCGTATTTTACCTCTTTTAGCGCGGCTTCGAAAAGATGGCTAAATGGTCCGTGCCCTGTGTCATGCAACAGAGCAGCAAGTTGTATGATTTTCCTCCTTTCTGAATCATCCTCATGAATCTGGTTCAGAACTCGACGAGCCAAGTGGTAGACGCCCAGTGAATGTGAAAACCTACTGTGATCGGCACCTGGATAGACGAAGAACGCTACCCCCAACTGCCTGATGTACTTGAGCCGCTGAATAGGCTCTGTACTCAAAACATTCAGAACCATTTGGTCGTCAATCTGGATTAGATCGTGAATCGGGTCGCGAATGAACTTCGGATTCTTCGTCAAATCCCTCACCGGGGTAAGTGGTCCCGCCTCAGTTGAAACACCATGTTGCTCAGGCCGGGCTTCCGAGCTTGATTCTACTTGATGTTGGCTCTGCGTGCCGTTTGGCGATTCGTTGGCTGCCATACCATTCCCCCGTACTCTACCATTAGACAATCAACATAGCAATTACCTAATAGTCAAGAAGTTTGTGGAGTTCGTTGTCTAAGTGTGGTAAGTCTCTCTGCCCCTTAGTACAACCTCTCCCGCTTCGCCAAAAACGCGTACAGCGCCTGATCGAAGGGCATGGCGGTGTCGATCGGGTGATAGTCGATGTTCGATTGGCGGCAGGCCGAGGCGATCGTTTCGGCGTACGACTGCACCGCCCGCGCATACTCGCGCTTCATCTGGTAAGGCAGGGTCGACAGTTCCTCCCCCGTCTCCATATCCTTGAACAGCGCCTCACCGCCGAAATTGAAATCCCGCTCGCGCGGATCCAGAATATGGAAGACAATCACCTCGTGACGATTGTATCGGAAGTGCTTCAGCCCGGAGATGATCTCCTCCGCCTCGTCCAACAGATCGGACAGAATGATCACGAGGCCGCGTCGTTTGGTTCGCTCGGCCATCTCGTGCAGCGCGCCGGCGATATCGGTTTCGTTGGACGGCTGCTGGTGGGCGATCTCGGTCAGCAGGTCGTGCAGGTGACCCGATTTCGAGCGCGGCGGCACATAGCGGCGGATGGTACGGTCGAATGTAACCAGCCCGACCGCGTCGCGCTGGCGCAGCATCATGTAGCTGAGCGCGCCGCAGAGCATGCCGGCGTAGTCGAATTTGCTGACCGGGCTGCCGGAGTGGTAGCGCATCGACGCCGAGCAGTCGAGCAGTAGGTACGCCTTGAGGTTGGTTTCTTCTTCATACTGCTTGATGTAATACCGATCGGTCTTGGCGTACACTTTCCAGTCGATGTCATGGATGTTGTCGCCGGGCATGTACTGGCGATGTTCGGCGAACTCGACCGAGAAGCCGTGGTACGGCGACTTGTGCAACCCGGCGATAAACCCCTCCACCACCATGCGGGCCTTGAGCTCCATCCCCTTGAGCTTGGAGACGGTTTCGGGCTGGAGGTATTGTCGGTAATCAGTGGGCATGTGTGATCATTTCATTTTCTGCGACCGAACCCACAGCAAGCTGTGGGGTACCGCGGGTCATTTCAATCGGGCAATTTCTTGTAGGTCGGGTTCACGAGCGTCGAGCGAAGCGAGACACGAGCAACCCGACATTGCCGAATCATTCGGGTTTTGTAGGTCGGGTTCCGCCGGTCCTGAGCGAAGCGAAGGACCAAGAAACCCGACATTGTTCATCTCTGCCTGTGTCGGGTTTCACGTCGCGTCCGACTCCGTCGCCCGCTTCTCGGAACCCGACCTACCACTTCCTGCGCCGGCAGACGAAGACGTCTGCCGGGCACGTTTGCCTGCAAGTCAGGCTGAGCCTGTCGAAGCCTGACTTATATACGTTACATGCGTCATATAGTCACCCTTCGACAGGCTCAGGGTGACTTATGGTGTCGGGTTTCTCACTCAAATGGTCAATGTTCGGAACCCGACCTACCACTATTGATCGGCAGGCCTCCGTGCCTGCCGGCGTTTCCTCGGCAGGGATGGAGCGCTGCCGATCAGAAATCAAAGTCACTTAAATATCGCCGTCTCCATCGTGCCGTCGGCGAGCATGAAGCCGCGGTACATGCCGTCGCTGTTGAACGGCATCGCGATGTTGCCATCTCTGTCAATCGCCACCACGCCGCCGCTGCCGCCGAGCGCAGCCAGTTTCTCCATCACACAAAGGCCGGCGGCGTCATTCAACGACATCCCTCTGTACTCCATCAGCGCCGCAATATCATACGCCAGCACGTTACGCATGATGAACTCACCCACACCCGTGGCCGAGACCGCACAGGTATTATTATCTGCGTACGTACCGGCGCCGATAATCGGAGTATCACCGATACGGCCGTCGCGCTTGTTGGTCATCCCGCCGGTCGAGGTCGCCGCCGCAAGATTGCCGTGCTGATCGACCGCCACCGCACCGACCGTGCCGGTTTTCTCCCGATCATCAGAGTGATCGAGCCGTGTGGTCACTTTCGATTCGCGCTTTTCGCGCTCGAGCGCCTTCTGCAGTTGATTCCAGCGATGTTCGGTCCAGAAGTACCCGGGGTCATCGACAGGAATCATGCCATTCTCCACGGCGAACTTTTCAGCGCCCACACCGCAGAACAGAACATGTTCGCTTTTCTCAAGCACAAGCCGCGCAAGAAGTATCGGGTTCTTGATTCGTCTTACGCCCGCGATCGCGCCCACGCTTTTCGTGCGGCCATCGATGATGCAGGCGTCCTGTTCGTTGATTCCCTCATGGGTGAACACTGCCCCTTTGCCGGCGTTGAACAGCGGGTTGTCTTCCATGCTTACCACCGCCGCCTGGACAGCTTCGAGCGCAAGTCCACCGTCGCGCAGCACGTTCCAACCGGAGCGGAGAGAATCCGCGAGGCCGTCGCGATAAGCCTTCTCTTTCTCCGGCGTCAGCTCGTAGCGGAGTATCGTACCGGCGCCGCCGTGTATGGCGATAGCGAAGTTGTTCATGTGCGCGAATTCACTGAGGGGTAAGCCATACCGATGTCACGTGCTGTCTCTCGGCGAGCGGGCCAGGTCGACATAAATCATCAAACACATGTACGCAACCAGCGCCAACAGGAGAACGCCGCTGAGCGCGAGAAGGTCATCATATATCCAGTGGAAACCCTCGCCGGTGAGCCCAATTGTATGGGCGAGTATCATGATCGCAAATGACCAGAGCACGGTCTTCTTAAGCGCAAGCTTGACCGATGTAAACAGAAAGACCGCCCCGAGCGCGAAGAACAGAAGCGTCTGCCCGTTCACGTGCACGTGAGCCAGGCCGAGGTTGTGGCGAAAGCGGTTTTCCGGTTCCTCGCGGTATTCGTTGTCATCGCCGACACCGTCGTACCCTTCAACCAGGTCAGACAGGTCCTCCATCGTATCAATTTCGCCGCTGTCGAGCGGGAGCGCGAGACCGGCGTGCTCGGAGTCCCAGATCGGGGCGAGCACCGCGGAGCTGTCGGACGAGATCACCTCGATTTCGGCCTCAGGTGTGAGCGGGGGGTTGAGAAGGGACTGGTCGACCTCGCCCTTCTCGACCGAGTAAATCCAGACCGCCCACGCGCAGACCAACAGCATGAGGGTAGTGAACAGACCGATAAACAGCCTGGCGATGGGGGGGAAGGAGGAGAGGGGTTTCAGTTCGGTCATAGCGGTTATGTCTACCAGCGCCTTCAATTCACGACGCTGCTATGTCATCTGTGGTATGCCGCATCTTTTGTGGCCTTCTTATCTGCCGCTGAGATCACCGATCCAAATCGCAGTTTGCGTGGATCGGTTTTCTTGTCCAGCATCAAGGGGTCTCGAAACTGATAGGGCAGACTGACCAGACTTTCCGTCGAAGGGCGACTCGCATCAAGTACATACTCAACTGTCGCCCTGGTGAACAGACTGTCCCCCGCTCTCAACCGATCAGCGATGTGATCTTCAAAACGCCGGTTTATTTCATAGCCGATTGAGTGCCTCTGGGTTTTCATTGCGGCCAGTGATGTTGTCCCGCTCCCGAGAAACGGGTCAAGGACCGTCTCTCCCTGGAACGTGAACATGCGAATCAGTCGAAGCGGCAGTTCCACCGGGAACATGGCGAGATGTCCATCCTGGCGCTCACCGGGAAAATTCCAGTGGCCGTTGAAGAAGACATTCCACTCTTCAGGCGCAATCACTGACTGCCGCTTGATTTCCTCGCTGACCCGGGGCGCCGCCCCGTGTTTCTTGAAGAGAAGTATGAACTCGTAGTCGATCTTGACGATCCCGTTGCGCGGGTACGGATACGATCCCATCACCGTCGCGCCACCAGTTGTGTTGCACGTTGTGACCTTCTGCCAGATGATCGAACCCATGAAGTCAAAACCGATAGTTTCGCAGAACCGGGTAATTTCCGTGCGTATCGGTATCACCTTGTATCGGCCATAATAGACCGAGCGCGCAAACTGATCGCCGATGTTCACACACAGCCTGCACCCATCGTGCAGAACGCGATGGCACTCCTTCCATACGAGATTCAGGTTATTGATGTAGGTCTCGTAGGAATCATCAAAGCCGATCTGGTCGCTGCTGCCATAGTCCTTGAGCTGCCAGTACGGCGGCGAGGTAACCACCAAATGCACGCTTTTATCCCGCACCAGGCTCATGGAACGGGCGTCGCCAAAGACTATGCGATGGCTGGTAGTCACTCCCTCTCCTTCACCGTCTCCAGCACGCGGCGGATGATCTCGATCGAATCAACCCCGTCGGCCTCGGCGTTGAACGACGTGACTATGCGATGCCGCAGCACCGGGTACGCCGCAAAACGGACGTCGTCGGGGCCGGGAGTCGGACGGCCGTCGAGAATCGCGCGGGTCTTCGCCGCCAGAATCAGATACTGCGAGGCTCTCGGACCGGCGCCCCAGTTGACCCACTTCTTGATAAAGTCGGGCGCGTTGTTTTCATGCGGCCTGGTCGCACGCACCAGATGCACGGCATAGTGAACCAGATGATCGGACACCGGCACCCGGCGAACCAGCTTTTGGAAACCAATGATGTCGTCGGCAGACATGATGCGGTTTAGTTCGTGCATCGCGACTGTGGTGGTAGTCTTGACAATCAACTCCTCTTCGTCGGTCGCGGGATAGTCAACAATCACGTTGAACATGAAACGATCGAGCTGCGCCTCGGGCAACGGATAGGTACCTTCCTGCTCGATCGGATTCTGCGTAGCCAGCACGAAAAACGGCTCCTCGAGTTTGTAGGTCTCGCCCGCCGCAGTCACTTCATGCTCCTGCATCGCCTGAAGCAGCGCCGCCTGAGTTTTGGGCGGTGTGCGGTTGATCTCGTCGGCGAGAATGATGTTGGCAAACACCGGTCCTTTCACAAAACGAAAGCCACGGCGCCCCGTGGTGTGGTCCTCTTCGATGATTTCGGTGCCGGTGATATCCGACGGCATCAGGTCGGGCGTGAATTGAATGCGGCTGAACTTGAGATTGAGCACGCGTGCCAGGGTGGAGATCATGAGCGTCTTGGCCAGACCGGGCACGCCCACGAGCAGGCAATGGCCCGATGACAACAGCGAGATGAGCAGTTGTTCGATCACTTTATCCTGACCGACAATCACCTTGCCGATTTCGGCTTTGATTTTCGCGGTCGCGGAATTGAGGTTTTGGACAGCTTGAATATCGGATGTGGCCTCAAGAGGCGTCATGCGCTCCTCCGGGTTGCGGTGCAGGCTGGTATCTTCTTTTCTTACAACAAACTTATACTCGGTCTGACGTGCCAAGTTACGGCGAGTACAGGGGTTAGTCCAAACGATTTTGAATCGAGCTGCGCGATTGTGACTTTGTCGCTCGGCCGTGGGTGCTCCGCCACCTTGGCTGCAAGGCAGCGGGCCGGCGAACTGGGTCGCCGGTGGAAATCGGGAATGCACTGCGGCGCAACCAGTTAGACGGTGAAACCCTAATCCACCGCTTCAGAAGCCGCATCTAACCCAAATCATCTTAGGGGCTTAACTTTGACGCCGCTTTGTGGATAAGCGGCATTCTGCCGAGCGGGACGCCTGACGATATCTTGAAGTACGACAGCCGCTTACGTCACTATCCACAATTCGTGGCGTTTGTCCACACATTTTGAGAAAGTGTGAATTAGCGATCTTCGTCCTGGTCGGCTATCGTGATCCGCTCAGATGAACGTTCCGGGGTCAGGAAACCGAGATCCGGAGTGCCGCCCTTCATGTTGCAGGCGCCACAAAATATGGCTCCCTGCTCGATTACGAGCGACCTGGTCTTCAGGTCACCGTCCATCTCGCACTTGGCCTGCAGCTCGATCTTGTCCCCGCAGACCACGTTGCCGTTGACATGGCCGGCGATTATCGCGGTCTGAGCCTCGATATCAGCCTCGATCTGTCCGGTCGCTCCGACCGTGACACAGTCAGAGCAAATGATCTTGCCCTTGACCTGGCCGTCGACCCGCAGCGCTCCCTTGACATCGAGCGTGCCGGTAATGACCGTGTCCTTACCGATAATGGTGTTCATTAATCCATTCGCCTCATTGGTGGTGGTTTTCTTGATCATACGGATTTTCCAGCGGATCTATCGGTTCTCCGTTTATTCTCAGTTCATAGTGAAGGTGCGGCGCGCTCGAACGGCCGCTGTTGCCTGATTCGGCAATCTTGGCGCCCGCGCGAATCGCCTGGCCTTCTGTAACAAGTATGGTATCGTTGTGCGCATAGATTGTCGTCACACTGTCATTGTGCCGCAGCACAACCATGTTGCCGTAGGCGGAATCGAACGCCACATATTCCACTTCCGCCGATCCGGTTGCCAGCACCGGCGTGCCGACCGGACAGGCGATATCCACCCCGGGATGATACCGGCCGGGGTCGACTAACTCGAAGCGCTGCGTCACATATCCTTGTATCGGCAGGCCGACCGGCAAACTCCAGTCCGGGGTGCGCGGACGTATGTTTGTAGTCGCGCCGGAGCGGGACAGTTCCATAAACAGTGAGGAATCATCGGGAATCTCCGGCAATTGAAAATCTTCCATGCCGGCCAGGCGGGCCATGCGTGTGACCACCTCGCGCGCCTGATGCAGGTTTTGTTCCAGTAACTGCACCTTGTAGTAATACCGCTTGAGGTCTTCGTTCTCTTTGATCACCTGCTCGGTGCGCGCCGCCCGCGAAACCACGGCGCCGTAGTAAATGAAGAACAAAACGATGCCAACCAGCAGCACCACCAGGCCTATAAGTATCGTCCGAAGCATCCACTGCCGCACGCGCCAGCCGGTGCGCGCCTCGGTGCCGTCGGGCACCAGCATGATGGTTACGTACTTCGGAGCGGCCATACCTACGAGTCGATCTTACGAAACAGTTGCCAGAGGCGGCTCAGGTCGTCCTCGCCGTAGTACTCGATTTCGATCCGCCCTCGCCTGAGACCGGGCATGATCTTTACCGACGTAGCCAGCCGACGCTTCAAATCGGCCTCAATATCGGCCAGCGCCGGGCTGAGGCGTTTAACTTCCAGCCGCCGCCGTTTCTTTTTGCCGGGTGCGGCCTGTTCCGCCTCGCGCACGCTCAGGGAGTTGCTGACAATGCGCTCGGCCATCTCGAGCATGCGGCTTTCGTTGTCGAGCGCCAGCAGCGCCCGTGCGTGACCCTCGGTGAGACGGCCATCGGCGATAAGCCGCTTGATGGAATCAGGCAGCGAGAGCAGACGCAGATGATTGGCGACCGCGGCGCGGCTTCGGCCCACGCGTTGGGCCAGTTGCTGCTGCGTGAGGCCGCACTGCTCGATCAGCCGACGGTATGCGTCGGCCAGCTCGAGCGGGTTGAGATCCTGGCGCTGGATGTTTTCCACCAGGGCCAGCTCCAGCATACGAACATCGTCAATATCATCCATGATAACGGCCGGGGCCTTTTCCAGCCCGGCCATGCGCGCGGCCCGGTAGCGGCGCTCACCGGCCACCAGCGTGTAGCCGCCACCGTTACGGCGCACCACCAGCGGCTGCACCAGGCCGTTCTGCCGGACCGACTCGGCCAGCTCGGCCAGGCCGACCTCGTCGAACTGCTGCCGCGGCTGCATCGGGTTGGGCGCGATCCGGTCCAGCGGTATCACCCGATAATGGACTTCATCGACCGAGATATCCTGCTCGGCCGGAATGAGCGCCCCCAGCCCCTTGCCCAGAACCGTCTTGCTCATGACGCCATCACTTCCTTGGTAAAGGCCAGATAGTTTTCCGCGCCGGTCGACAGGATGTCGTAGAGGATAATCGGCTTGCCGAACGACGGCGCCTCGGAGAGTCGTACGTTGCGGGCGATCACGGTGTCGTAGACTCGCTCGTGCAGATGCCCGCGCACCTCGGCCGAAACCTGTTTCGAGAGATTCAGGCGGCCATCGTACATGGTGAGCAGTACCCCCTCGATTCTCAAATCCGGATTGAGATGCTGCCGCACCAGCTTGATCGTGTTCATCAACTGGCTCAGCCCCTCGAGAGCGTAGTATTCACACTGCATCGGGATGATAACGGAACTTGCCGCGGTGAGAGTATTAATGGTGAGAAGACCGAGCGACGGCGGGCAGTCTACTATTATATATTGATATTCGCCGGAGATCGGCGCCAACGCCTGCTTGAGACGCGTTTCACGCGAGATCATGCTCACGAGCTCGACCTCCGCGCCGACAAGCGAGATCGCCGATGGGACCAGATTCAGATACGAGAGTTGGGTGGGGCGGATGGTGTCGGTGATTGATACCCGTCCTATGAGCGCTTCATATATGGTGGTGTCTTCCGGTCGGTGTTCGTAACCCATCCCACTCGTGGAATTGGCCTGGGGATCGATATCGATCAGGAGAGTGCGCTGTTCTGCCGCGGCCAGGCAAGAGGCGAGATTGACCGCGGTTGTAGTCTTGCCGACCCCGCCCTTTTGGTTGGCAATCGCGATGATCTTGCTCAACGACAACTCCTTGTCATGAATAGTCCTTTAGCCGATGGTACAGCAGTTTGCTGTACAGGCGCAAGGAAAAACTTGGGCGGTCTGTGAGCTTATAATCTGAAGACGGTAAGGCTCTTGGCGACTGGATCTTCTGTCGAGCGATAAGTGTACACCTGGCCTTTGAATCCCGGAATAGACACCTGCGGGGTACTGTAATAGACAAACGTCCCTCCGGGTGCGAGCGACCGGCGAATCTTGATGAGCATCGCTTCGGTCGGTTTGCTCAGACGAAGAGTTATGAGATTCAACGGGGGCAGATCGCGGAGCTCCTCGAAATTCTGCGGGAGCACAGCAGCTTTCAAGCCGAGATCACGAACCAGAGCTTCGAGTGCGCGCGCTTTCTTGATCGTGCGTTCGACTAAAGTCGATTCGGCCGATACTGCTGAACTGAGGATGATTGGTATGGCGGGTATGCCGCCGCCGGAGCCGATATCGAGATAGCTGTCGACAGTAGATCTTATCTTCGCGAGAGGCAGGAGTGACTCTCCTACCAGGCGATCGAAATCGGCGCGGGATGTTTCACGTGAAACCAAGTTGACCCGCTGGTTGTGCTCCATGAGGAGCTCGAAATAACGATCGAGCCGCGTTCGGTCCAGATACCGGTCGATCAATGCCGCCAGGTCGACCGGGCCGAGGTCTTTCGGCGCTCCGCTCAACCGGCCAGCACCTTGTGCCGCTTCAGGTGAACTGACAGAACGGCCAAGTCGCCCATGGTTATCCCCTCGATCCTCCCCGCTTGCCCGAGCGACACCGGACGAAACCGGACCAGCTTCTCACGGGCTTCGCGCCGCAGTCCAGCCATCGATTCGTATGCCAGATTCCCCGGAATTGTCTCCCGCTCCAAACGCCGGAAGTGATCGATTTCCCGTTGCTGCTTATCGACATAACCGCGGTACTTGATATTGATCGCCGCCCGCTCAAGCACTTCGGTGGAACTGTTCATGCCGCCGTTGAAGCGGGCCAGGATAGGAAGAACGTCGACCAGTGACAGTCCCGGCTGCCTCAGCAGCTCGGCTATTGATACCCGATCGCGCTTCTCAAACCGGGTGCACAACTCGCCCAAGTCGGCAACGGGCACTCTCGTCTTTTCGAACCTTGCGATCTCTCCCTCAGTCTCAGTCTGCACTCGGCCGAAGGCGTCAAGCTCTGCTTTGTCGACCAGGCCGTATTTCCGGGCATACCCATAAAGCCGGTCGCGGGCGTTGTCTTCGCGAAGCGCGAGCCGGTACTCGGCTCGCGACGTAAACATCCGATATGGCTCTGTGGTAGAACGAGTTGTCAGATCATCCACCATCACGCCGATATACGCCTCCGACCGGTCAAGTACAAGTGACGGCTCGTTCTCGACCCTCAGCACGGCATTAATCCCGGCCATAATCCCCTGGGCGGCAGCTTCTTCGTAGCCCGACGTGCCATTGATCTGCCCGGCAAAGAACAGCCCTCTGATTCGCCGCGTCTCGAACGACCGATCAATCTGGCAGGCCGGGCAGTAATCATATTCGACCGCATAGCCGGGCCGTGTGACCTCGGCTCTCTCCAGCCCAACCACAGTGCGAATCGCCTCGCGCTGTACCTCCTCCGGCAGTGCGGTGGAAAAGCCGTTGGGGTAGATCTCCGATGTACCGTTGCCCTCCGGCTCTAAGAATATGTGATGAGTCAGCTTGTCGGCAAATCGGTAGTACTTGTCCTCGATCGACGGGCAGTACCTGGGACCAGTTGACTTGATCTGACCGGAGAAGATTGGCGAGCGATGCGAGTTGGCCATTATGAGCGACTGAGTGGCCTCGGTCGTCCGGGTGAGGTGACAGGGTGTCTGCTCAAACGGTTGACGGGTAGTGCGATAGGAGAAGAACGGTATCGGCACATCACCCGGTTGAAGCTCGCAGCGAGACCAGTCAATCGAGTTTCCATCGAGCCGAGGCGGAGTTCCGGTCTTGAGACGGCCGACCTCGAATCCGAGTTGGCGAAGGCTATCTGAAAGGCGATAGGCGGCCGGTTCGTTCATTCGCCCGGCAGGTATCTTCTTTTCTCCTATATGGATAAGTCCTCCAAGAAAGGTTCCGGAGCAGATGACCGCAGCTCGCGACGAAACAGCCTCGCCGTTTTCCAGCCTCACCCCGATCACTTCACCATGTTCGACCATAATATCGCCGGCAAGCCCTTCGATAATCTCGATTCCCGACTGCCGTGAGACATAATCGACCACGTACCGGTTGTACGCAATCCGGTCCGCCTGGGTTCGGGTCGACCAGACCGCCGGGCCTCGGGAGAGATTGAGCCGACGGAACTGGATACCGGTGGCGTCGATGGCCTCCCCCATCAGCCCGCCGAGCGCATCTACCTCTTTAACTAACTGTGACTTACCAATACCGCCAATCGCCGGATTGCAGGACATCAGCGCCAACCTGGTCCGGTCCATCGTCATCAGAGCGGCTCTCTTGCCCATGCGCGCCACGGCGAGAGCGGCCTCGACACCGGCGTGTCCGCCACCAATGATTATGACATCGAAATCAGGCATGTTGTCGCGAGAATCTAACGTCAAGTCACAAAACAACCAAGATAGTGGTAACAGAATGGGATGAGTGCCTGACTCTTGCCCTGCCAGAGAGTGCTGGCGCACCAAACCAGTTTCACGTGAAACCCGTCAGGGCGCACTTCGGTTCATTTGCCGATACAAAACCGCGAGAAGATCTCTCCCAGGATCTCCTCGGTGTAAACCTGACCAGTGATTTCGCCGAGCTGGTCGGCAGCCTGGCGCAGTTCGAACGCCAAAATCTCCGGCGATTCACCGCTCGTCATACCAGCCGAGGCCCGAGCGATCGACTCGGCTGCCTCGTCCAGACACCGTTTGTGCCGGGCTGAGGTGACCACTTGGCCGGAGGTGAGGTCAGGAGCGGCCGCGTTGATGACATGCAAGACTGCCGACCTAAGCCGTTCCAGTCCCTCACCAGTGACACACGAAAGCGGTAAGATGCCTGACAGCATATCGGCACCAGCATTGGACACGACGTCTATCTTGTTTGCAATTAACAGGTTACTGCGTTGGACGAACGGCTGAGTATCGGCCTCAAGCTCGTTCTGCCATTCCGGCAGAGTCATGTCAGCCAGCCATAGAATAAGGTCCGCTGAGTCAATAAGCTCCCGCGCCTTGGCCTGTCCCCGCATTTCCACGCGACCAGCCGGTATCCGCAGTCCAGCCGTGTCTATGATATTGACCGCGAACCCGTCGAGGTCGATCCACTCCGACAGATAGTCCCGCGTGGTACCTGCCTCGGGATCGACCAGGGCCCGTTCCTGTTTCAGTAACAAGTTGAACAGCGAGGACTTACCAGCATTGGGCCGTCCGCAAATGACAACGCGAAACCCCTCGCGAATAATCCGCCCCCTCTTGTAACTCGAGGCTAGGCGATCTATCTCTGAGGCTATTCCGTCGAGGCGTTGTTTGAGTCGGCTCACTTCAGTTTGGCCAATATCTTCCTCGCTGAAATCGATAGCGACCTCAAGGTCGGCCAGCGACGCCAGCAAACCGGATCGCAGCTTCTCGACGTGTCGGGAGTAGCTGCCCACTAGATGTTCACGGCTCGCCCGGTATGACGTTTCCGTAGACGCGGCGATTATCTCAGCCACCGCCTCAGCTTTCGCCAGGTCGATCCGGCCGTTAAGAAAGGCAAGTTTGGTAAACTCTCCCGGCTGAGCCGGGCGTGCTCCCGCGGTTACAGTCGCCTCAAGGATCCGTTTGACCACTTGGCTGCCGCCGTGGCAGAAGATCTCCGCCTGATCAAGCCCGGTGTAAGATCGACCCGACGGCATAAACACCGCGAGGGCCTCGTCGATCAGCTCTCCGGAGCACGATACGACATGTCCATGGCGCATGAGAAAGGGAGAGAGTTTGGCGCGCGAACTGGGACGAAACAGCTTCTCCAGAATCATCCGTGACCCGGGTCCGGCGATTCGCATCGCCGCCACGCCACCCTGGCCGGGAGGGGTTATGACGGCGGCGATGGTGTCGTCACCGACCGCCGGAGAACTCTTTTTTTTTTCGCGGGCATACCGATCAGGCCGTCTTGACTTCGTGGTTCTTGCTCTTCCGGAACAGGAAATAATCCACCAGCGACAATAGTGAGAAACTGGTCCAGTATAAGACCAACCCGGCGGCGAACTTATAGAAGATGAAACCCATCAGCAGCGGCATCAGGTACAAGAGCATCTTGTTCTGCTGGCCGGTAGCCATGGTCAGGCTCTGTGAATAGAACTGCGCCACCACCATCAGTACTACCAGGATGATATACGGATCGGTAAACGACTGCGCCCCGCGCGAGAGGTCATCGATAAACCAGACGAACGGCGCGTTGCGCAACAGTATGGTCGAGCGGAAGACCGAGAAGAGCGCAAAGAACAACGGCATCTGGGGCAGAATCGGCAGGCAGCCCGAGAGTGGGTTGACCCCGTGTGCCTTGTAGAGCTTCATCATCTCCTGGTTGAGCTTCTGCGGATCTTTGGGGAAGCGTTTCTTCAGCTCCTCGATTTTCGGCTGCAGTTCTTTCATAGCCTGCATCGACTTGAATGACCGCATCGACAGCGGCAGCGTGATGAGCTTGACGATCAGCGCAAACAGGATGATGACGATTCCGTAATTGGGAACGACGCTGTAGAGAATCGGCAGGATCCACATGATCGCCAGCGCGAACGGCTTGATGAGCCAGCCGACATAGGGGGTAGTGCCGATATCGAGCATGTCCTGAAGGCCGACATCGTACTCGGACATCATCATGTAGTCAAGCGGTCCGGCAAAAACGGTAAAACTATCTACGATAGGGCTCGCCGCCGTGAACGGCATCTTCAGGCCGGCGGTGATGCGCCGCTCCTTGAGCATGCCGCCGTCGGAGCGGATGACGTCGTGCTCGCGGCCGTTGGCGTACGCACCCTCGGCCGGGCGGCTGCGCGCGATGAGCACCGACGCAAAATACTTGGAGCGCACCCCCGCCCAGGTCACCTGGCCGTCGATGCTCTCCCGCAAGACGCCGTCATCGAAACCATCGAGAGTCTCTCTCGAACCGGCCATCATGGCTGCCGCCTGCATCGACGTCCAATCGTCCTGCAGATCCGGCTCGGTCGGCTCCAGCGGTGTGTTCCATCCGAGCTGGTACTCGCGCTCGAAACCGAACCGCGACGGTTGATCGACACTGAATTTCAGATCAAAGGCATGGTCATCCGGGCGGAACAGAAACCGCCTCTCGATAGTGGCGCCGTTGGCCGAATAAGTGTAAACCACTTCGACCGGCCGATCGGTCGCGCTATGTTCGCCGCCAGGCAAGTTACATACGAAGGGAAGGGCCGTGGTTGAGAAAGTGGCGCTGTTGAAAGCGGCGGCGAGTGTTGCCTGGTCGGCGTGAGGAATCAACTCGACCAGGCGGCCATCTCGGTAAGTGTAGTCTTTGAGCAGAATCGATATCGGCCCGCCGCCCCGGGTGGTCATGGTAATTTGGTACTTGTTGGTCTGCACGACCAGTGTGTCCGCTTTGACCGAGTCCGCCGTAGCGGTCATCAGCTGGGCAGATTGTGTGGTGTCCGATGAAGAAGTCGGCGGTGGTGAGACGACTCCGGGAGCCTCAGCGGGCGCAACCGACAGCGTGTCGCCAGTGGGCGCCGGCGGCTGGGTCGGCTCGATCAGGCCGAGCTTCTCCAGAATCGGCCAGTAGAAGATGACTATGATGGCGAGGATTACGACAATGATGATCGACTTCTTGTCCACTACCACATCCTTGTTTGCCGGCGGCCCGCTCGGGCCCGGCGGTTTGGTGGGATCAGGTCATCTGACCGGATCGAACCCTCCCTCGTGCCACGGGTGGCACCGGCCCAGGCGCCTGATGGCCATGATGCTCCCGCGCCATGCTCCGTGCCTGCGGAGGGCTTGCTCGGCGTAATGGGAACAGGTCGGATAAAAGCGGCACCCGACCCCGAACCAGCTCTGCAGTACAGGCGCCAAGAGCATGCGATACAATAAAATAAGCCCGATTAGCGGCCAGGTCGCCAAGCCGGGACGCTCACCTGCCTCGGCTGATCTGCTCGAATATCCGGCTGGCATCGTCAATCAATCGCTCCATCGGCGGCTCGTCGTGGGCCGGTCGAGGCAAAAGCCCCACGAAACCGGGAACCGACAGCGCCTGTCGGCTGAGCCGAAGCGCTTCGCGGAAGCGGCGTTTGATCCGGTTGCGACGGCTGGCTGTTCCGAGGGGTTTTGCGACAAACACGCCATATTTGAACTGTGTGGCCGGCTGCCAGATAAGGGTAAAAAAATCGGTCGGAAATCGCTGCCCCTTATCGAAAAGAGAATTGATCTCGGCCCGAAGCTTGAGGCTGGCCGAGCGCGGCAGTTTACTTCTTCCGACCAACCGATGGCGCCAGACGTTTGCGGCCTTTGGCCCGACGGCGCGCGAGCACCTTGCGGCCGTTCTTCGTCGCCATCCGGGCGCGGAAGCCGTGATCGTTCAGTCTCTTGCGATTCGATGGTTGAAATGTTCTCTTCATGTCTTCCTGCTTCTAAAACAGCTTTCGAATATAGCAGAACCCCATTCAAGGTCAAGGCAATTTGCACTCTTTGCCAACGCAGAATAGAAATGTCTGATATGCCGCCTGGAAAAGGCACCCCAGGAGTCTATGAACGATGATGCCACGCCGCGACCGTTCCAGCCACTCGAATGGGCACCTTAAAGCCCTGCGACAGCATCATCATAGGGTAGCTCCGTCAGTTAAAGTGACACAGTCCAGCCGCACGTCACTGTTCAAAACCTGAACAGGGTTGCACAACTAGTCACCGCGGCGCGGCTCGACGCAGTTTCTGCGCCTAACTAATTGTATGTCATAGAATTAGCTGTGAGATCGAAAGCCGCCGAGGCACGGGGTTTGCTCTATGTGATGGCTGACCTTGTTGGGCAAATTGTCCCAGCGAAGTTAGACCTAAGGCCCCCGCCTGACCACCGGGGGCTCTTTTTTTGGTTGAAAAAGTCCGATAGGGACGTGGCGGACGAGGACGTCCACCACGCACGAGGCCTAAGCTACCGCCTATGGGGTCTCGTCCTTTCTGTGGTCCCCGACCAGATCGGCGATGTCTGAGTCACCCCGCCGAAGCTGCGGAGAAATCCATCTCTCACTTGGTAAACTTGGCCCGGTAGTCCTCGATTGCGGCGCGGACGGCATCCGGGGCGAGATTGGAACAGGCCATCTTGTGCTCCGGAAGGCCGTTGAGATAAGCGGCCACCTGATCGCGCGTCAGGCTGAAGGCCTCGTCGAGCGATTTCCCCATGACCATTTCGGACGCCGCCGACGCGCACGCGATTGCCGCCGCACAGCCGAACGTCTGACAGCGAATATCGACCAACCGGTTGTCCACCACTCTGATATACAACCGCATCACGTCGCCGCAGGCCGGGTTGCCGACCTGGCCGAGTCCGTCCGGATCGGGCATGTCGCCCGTATTGCGCGGGTTCTGGAAATGGTCCATGACGGTGTCGTTGTACATGGGGGAAGGGTAACGAATCTGCGGCACGCGAGCAAGCGGCAGCGTCTACCCCCGCACCACCGTCACTTCCCCTGCCGTGATTGTTTGTATGCCAGCGCCGGTCTCGAGCAACATCGCCCCGTTAGGCGCGATGTCCTTCGCTTTCCCGGATTGCCGAGTCTGGCCGAACTGGATTGTCACGGTCTGGTTGAGAAGCGCCGAGTACTTGCGCACGCGGAGAAGAGATTTTCTGAGCCGATGTTTCTGGTAAGCAGAATACTCTCTCTCGAATCTGGCCAGAAATGAGCGGAGAAGACCCAGCCGGTTAACCTTGCGACGAAGTTCGCGGCCCACCGACGTGGCGAGTGGTCGAAGTTCTTCGGGAAAATCAGTCGCGCGATGATTGACGTTTATTCCCACCCCCACTATCACATGATGAATCCTGTTCCGCTCCGCGGACAGTTCAGTTAGAATGCCAGCAGTCTTGCGGCCATTGATCCAGACGTCGTTCGGCCACTTGATCTGCACCAGGCCCGGTTTCCACTTGTGCAGCGTATCAGCGAGCGCCACTGCGGTCATGACCGACAGGCCGGGCGCGTCTTCGGGGGGGATTCTCGGGCGCAGAATGACTGAGACATAGATGCCGGTCCTTGGCGGCGAGTACCACTTGCGGCCAAGACGCCCCCGCCCCCGGGTCTGCTCTTCGGCGGTGACAATGACACCTTCCGGCGCGCCGTCCTCGGCGAGCTTGGCGGCGACGTCATTGGTCGACGTGACACTTCCAAAAGTGTGCACCGCGTGACCCAGCCATTTGGTTTTCAGACCGTGGAGTATCTCGGTTGCGGTCATCAGATCGGGCGGAGCGACGAACTTCACACCTCTCGTGCGGTTCGCCCTCAACTTGTATTCCCATCCCGAGGCCATCGCAAGCGCCTGGGTGAGCGCCGCTCGGTCGACCTGCAACCGCGAGGACAGTTTGCCCCAGGCATAATACTGCCCCGGCTTTCTTCGGACGTAAGCAATCAGTCTTTCGGTGAGGTTGTCGAGTTCGGCCTGTTTCACGGGAGCCTGTTTACCACGAGCAAGGAGAAGTCGACCGCCGGCGCCGAGTGGGTGATCGCTCCAGTTGAGATGAAATCGACCCCGGTCGCGGCCACGACGGCGACATTATCCAGCGTGACATTCCCGGAGGCCTCGAGTTTGACTGCCGGCTTAATCGAGCGCGCCTTTGCGACCAACTCAGCCAACGCCTCCGATGATTGATTGTCAAATAAAAGGCGATCGACTCCGGCCGCTATGGCTTGCTCAAGCTCCTTCTCGTTCGTAACCTCGACTTCGATTTCAATCGGACCTACCGCACCAAACTGCTCGCGGCAATCGACCGAACCGAGATACTCTCGTGTTAGGCGTACCGCCTCGGTGATCGAGCCGGCCGCGGCAATATGATTGTCCTTTATGAGCACCATGTCATACAAGCCGATTCGATGATTGCTCCCACCGCCGTGAAGCACCGCCCGTTTTTCGAGCAGGCGCTGGCCGGGTGTGGTTTTGCGGGTATCGAGCAGCCGGCAGGTGGTGCCGTTGAGTTTCTCCACAAACCGAGCAGTGTGAGTAGCGATACCGCTCAGGTGTGCCAGGAAATTGAGCGCCACCCGCTCTGAGGTCATGATGGTCTGATTATACCCCTCGATCTCCGCGATCCGCTCGCCGCGCCTGAAGCGGTCACTGTCGCGCTTGATGAAGTTCACGCGATTCGCCGAGTCCACCAGATGAAAAGCGAGCCGAACCGGCTCCACACCCGAAAGGACGCCGTCGGACTTGGAAATGATCTCCGCCTTGATACGCGCCGGTTCGAGACAGGCGAGCGAGGTGATATCGCCGGGGCCGATATCTTCGTTGAGTGCGGCCCTAACCAAATCGAGCATCTGCTGATGGTAAGCGTCCATGGGTATTCACGCCGGTTGCGGCCAGTGGCCTCAGGAGTATATTACCGTTATGGCGCGCTCGCGAAAAGCTAAATCGGTGGCGGTTATCGGATACGGGTCACAGGGACGGGCGATCTCCCGAAACCTGAGAGACGCCGGATATTCGGTCGTGGTCGGCCTTCGTCCGAAATCCCACTCCCGGAGCCGCGCCCGCAAAGAGGGATTGACAGTCACAACAATTCCGAAAGCTGTACAGGACGCGTCGATTATCTGCTTTGCCTTCCCCGATCATCTGCACGCTGGTGTCTACGGTCGAAGCATCGCCCCCCTCCTCACCCCCGGCGTCACGCTTTGGTTCCTGCATGGTACCTCCGTGCATTTTGGTCTGCTCAAGCCGGCCAGAGGAGCCGATGTGATCCTGATAGCACCGCATGCGCCGGGTGATGCAGTTCGAGAGGCGTTTCTCGCCGATCGGTCGCTATCGGCTTTCGTCGGTGTGCACCAGAATCCGAGCGGTAAGGCGGCAAAGACCGCGCTGGAATTGGCACAGGCTATAGGAATTCGAAGGAAGAATCTGGTGAAAACCAGTTTCTCCAAGGAAGCGGTCGGAGATCTGTTCGGCGAGCAGGCGGTGCTGTGCGGCGGTTTAGCGATGCTGGTAAAATCCGGTTTCGAAACCCTGCGCAAACACGGTTGGAATGCTGAAAACGCCTATCTCGAAGTTGCCTACCAACTGGACCTGATTGTCGCCCTGATCAAGACTCATGGGATCGCCGGAATGCTCTCGCGGATATCGCCGGCCGCTCAACTTGGCTCGCTCGGGGCCGGACCCAGGATCATAGATCGGGGTACTCGCAAACGCATGGAGCGCTTATTCCAGGAGATTCAATCGGGCGGTTTCGCCCGCAAGCTGGCCAAGCTCGATAACCGTATGCTCGCTCTTATCCGCCGCAAGCTTGCTAACCTGACAACACCCGAGCTCGAACGCGCCGCGCGGAAGTTCTCACGCTGAGTCATGGGGCGGTCCCGTGGTGGACGAGGACCCCCGATCGAGTCGGGGGCAGGCTCCACCACGCACCACAGCCAGAAGGCCCCAAGCGCCTTTACGTCAGTTCCTGCCCCTTTTGCCTTGACCGTTCAACAAGGCAAAAGGGGTGTGAACTGACGCGTGCAGGGCAATCAGCCTGGCTGGTGTCAGGGCACAACCCCACGCGGTCGCGCAGCGCGCGATTGAATGAAATCGAGGCTTGAATTAGAGACTTGCTGTGAGAGAGTTATCCGGTTCCCACCCGCAAGCGGGTGGGCCACCTGATGCGTGAAGTACATCACGGGTGAGCCGCCAGATCGGTGGGACCCCTGGCCGGTACTCTAAAGTGCCGTTCCATGTTCTTTCTTTCACAAACTTAGTGGCTGGCGGGGGCGATCATAGCGTGTAACCTCTTGCAGCACAACAGATGCCTCAGCGGACGAAAAACCCGGATCATGACAATATCGTGACATAAGAAATCCCAAAAACTCTATAATTCCCGCCGGATAAAGCGGAGATAAAGGATTTGAATATGCGATGTTCCCTCGTTCCGGCAACTCTGGCGACAATCTCGCTGACCACCGGGTCGGCGATCGCCGGCTCACTGAGCGGCCGCATGCTCGACTCCGAAACCGGGAATCTCATCTGGGGCGCAAATGTAAGGATAGTCGAGCTGGACACGGTCATTGAAACCTCCCGCCAGGGGCTTTTTGCTTTCGAGAAGCTTCCTGACGGCCCTTATCGCCTGCTCGCTACTCATGTCGCCTATGATCGCAGCGATACGCTGCGGATTGAGGTCCAGGGCCATACCGAACTTGACATCACCCTCACACCGCTGCCGTGGGTGCTTGACGACGTAGTCGTTACCGGCACCCGTTCGCCGCACCTGCTCAAAGAAGTGCCGGTTCAGACCGAGGTAGTCACGCGGCGTGATTTCCAGCGCACGGGCGCCACCACGGTCGATGAAGCTCTGGTGTCTTCGATAGGCATCACTATCAATGATGATCTCTCTGGCAAGGGGGCGACTATTCGCGGCATACAGAACGACCGGATCCTAGTGCTGGTCAACGGTGAGCGGGCGGTCGGGCGGGTGAACGGTTCGCTCGACCTCGGACAGTTCGCCTTGTCGAATGTCGAGAAGATCGAGATTGTGAAGGGAACCGGTTCGACCCTCTATGGCTCGGACGCCATGGGCGGTGTCATTAACATCATCACTAAAAAGCTGCACACACACACCAGGGGGTTAGCGTTCCGTGGAGATTACGGGACACACGCCACGTTCAATCCGGACCTCCAGGCCGAATTCAGCAACAATCGCTGGGGCGCCAATATCGGCGCGAAGTACTACCGTACCGACGGGTTCGATCTGGACAAATCCACTCCGCACACAAATGGCCAGGACGCGATCGAACGGCTCAATCTGGACGGCAAGCTCCGCCGCAAGCTCTCCGAGCGATGGAATGTCACCGGCTCGACCCGGCTCATGTTCGAGAACAAGAACTGGATCGAATCCGAAGTCTGGCCGGGCAATCTGCTGCTGGTCTACGATGACGACGAAACCAACAACCGTTACGACGGCTCCCTGGTGCTCGATTATCTGTCCGGGGAACACTACTCGATGAAGTTTCGCCTTTACGGCACCTATTATGACCACCAGTGGAACAAGATAGAGCGTGAGTATGGCGCCTGGGTGGATACGTCGAAAACCGAAGACGTCTTTCTGGAGGCCTCGTACAGCTCGAATTACGTCATCGGCCAGAATCATGTGGCCACCTACGGCTTCGATTACAACCACCAGGACCTGAAATCGAATGAACTGGCCCGCGAGAAGGAAGCCGACGAGGCCGGCGATGCCTACCTGCAATACGAATACAGCCCCCACCAGAAGTGGACCTTCCTGCCCGGCGTGCGCTATGAGCACCACAGTTCATTCGGCGGGAAGACCAACCCGTCGATCAACATCATGTATCAGCCCAACGAGCAGCTCAAACTTCGCGGGTTTACCGGCTACGGTTTCCGGGCGCCGTCGATAAAGCAGCAGTACTTTACCTTCGATCACACCGCCGCCGGTTATATTGTGTATGGCGGGCGGGTCGGGGCGGTCGACAGCCTGGCGCGCAGTGCAGGGCTCGATTTCAAGCCGCTCAAAGATGAGAACTCGCTCAACGCGTCGATATCGGCCGAGTTTTCGTACGGCGCGATCGGCATGCACCGCATCACCTATTTCTATAACCACCTGGACGACCTGATCGAATTCGTCATGATCGGGAGCAACCCCACCTATTGGCGCGGGATCTACGTCTATCAGAACATCGACCGGGCCGTCACGCAGGGGATAGAATGGGAGTCGCGCGTGCGGCTGTCATCGAATGTCGACTTCTCGTTCTCATACGATTACCTGAAGAGCCTCAACCTCGGCACGGGCGAGGAGTTGGTCAATCGCCCCGCCCACACCGCCAAACTGTTCCTCACCGGATTTTGTGACAAGTGGGGGATAGGCGGCACGTTCTGGGGCACGTACCAGTCTCGCAAACTGTGGGTGCCGCGCTCGAACACGGGAGGCAATGAGGGCGAACCGGGATACGCTCCCTCGCGAACGACTCTCAACCTTAACTTCTTCAAGCGCATGGGCGGGCTTGAGACCTATGTCCGCCTGGAAAACCTGCTCGACCAGGTTGATGTGAACTACGGCTACTGGCCCGGCTTTACCGTTTTCGCCGGCATGAAATACGACTGGAAATTAAGCAATTGACAAATACAACCCTTAGGAGGACTTTTTTGATGAAGAGACTTTTGGCACTGGCGACACTGTTGTCGCTGGCCGTGGTCGCCGGATGTTCGGACGACGACAATCCGACCGGCCCGAACAACCGGCCCAACAACACGGCCACGTCGACCTGGGTCGACAGCGGTTTTTGGCGTTCGAAAGTGGACGCCTCCAGCTACACTGACTTCAACGGTTTCTCGTTTACTACCAAGGACACAACTACGTCCGGTCTGTCCAAGGGAACGGCAACCGGCTGGGATCTGGCATTCCGGCGCGAAGTGATTAAACTCAACGGCGGCAGCTCCACGTCGAATGCAGGCGACTGCGTAGGCGCCGATTTGGGGGTGATGGCATTTAAGGCGGTGACCATGGCAGACACCGCCGGTGCGATGTGGATGGAGGATGTGATCGAGTACCAAGTCGATCCGTGGTACACCTACACCGGCCCGCCGCTGCACCAGTTGATACCCAACAGGTATGTCTATTCGATGGTCGACGCCGAGGGCGACAACTACATCAAGTTTCAAATCGACTCACTGGTAGGCGCCGGAATGCCGCCGGATATGGGAACGGTTTACATTACTTACTACTACCAACCGACTGCCGATTCTCGCGATCTGAGCGGTGCGACCACAACAGCGGCGATCCCGGTGGAGATGGGCACTGCCTATTTTGACTTCTCCTCGGGCTCGGTTGTCACTCCGGCCACGCCAAGCAACTCTACGGAGTGGGACCTGGCATTCTCGTCTTACATTGTTATGCAGAATTCCGGTCCGAACGGAACGGGCGAGTGTGCCGTGTTCGACGCCTACACGGAGCTGGACGACCGGACCGACATCGATGCCTTCACGACCCAGCCAGTAGCGCCCTTGTTCCCCGACAACCCGAGTTCCGCCCTCACCGACTGGTACACCTACACCGGCCCGCCGATGCACCAGCTTCTGTCGGACGAGCATGTCTACCTGATTCGAACCGGCGGCAATGTGTACAAGCTGATGATCGAGAGCTACTACGCTAACGTGGGCGGAACCTTGACAAGCGGCTGGTACACGTTCATCTGGAACGAGCTGTAGGCGGACGCGAAAGAAATACTCCTGGGATTGGACTCCCATGCATCACGCGGCCGGCCCGCCTCACGGCGGGCCGGTTTTTTCTTGCGTGTGGCATGTACCAGACACTGATGATGGTTGGCAGAATTGCCGGTCGCTCGCTGACGCCAGCGGTCCGCCGCCGTTGGAATTCTGCCCTATCTCAATCAACGCAGCTACCTCAATTCGAACAACGATTCCTCGTACTCGTGCACCGGCACAAAGCCGAGCTTGCGGTAGCAGGCGAGTGCCGGTGCGTTGTCGGCCTTAACATTCAGGCAGACCAGCTTCTCTTCGGACGCCAACTCTGCAACCAGCGCGCTGGTGATGTCGGTCGCCAGGCCGCGTCCGCGGTGATCCGGATGAGTGGTGATGTTGCCCAGCACGGCGATTTTGTGTTCATCGGAAACCACATGCACTCCGGCGACCGCGATAATCGAGCCGTTGTGGACACATCCAAAGTACTTGCCGGTCTGGAGCATGCGCGGAGTAAAGTAGTTATCAGGATAGGCGATAGCATAGAGGTTAAGCAATGCCGCTTCGTGCGACGGGTCAAGGCGAACAATAGAGCAACCATCATGGTGGTGGCGGGGTCCCGACCTACTAAGCTGCGTCGGGCCGGGTCGCCCGACGCCACTAATCGCTGCTGCCTGATATCGCGTGAAAGCTGCCGGGTCGAGCTTCATCTTCAGATGAGTGCCCAGCGGCGATTCGTCCGCGAAATCTCGGAATACGCCGTGATGCTGCTTCTGGAAATGGCAGTAGAACTGCTTAGGCGCGATCGGCAGGTATTCGCGAAGCAGTGTCTCGAACGCATTGCCCAGACCGAACGCGTGAACCGTGGGAGTATCGCCTCCCACGTAGGTGAGGATGACATCGCCGATATCGGCATGTTCGCCGACCAGCGTTGTCCAGAGGCAGTCGGGGAAAAAGAAATCATCGAGGTCGCCGATATGATACCCGAACAGAACCGGGTCTTTGCGGAAATGCCGCACCAGGCGTTTCTTGTTGGTGGTGAAGACTAACATGCGGGAGATTGGAATTATATCAATTGTCCATCCCGGTGCCCCAGGGCTTGCCCTGGGATGAAAGTTGTAGATCTAAACCGGTACCCCCACCCAACGGGTGGGTTTTTCTTTCTCCGCAGTCGAGGCGCACAGCTGCCGACACCGGTACGATGTCGGGGACCATGAAGGTCCCGACCTACTATTCACTCGTCCTTGATCTGATTTAGAAAACCGAGCACCTCGTCGAGTTGATCGCGGCGGAAGGTCACGCCCTTTTTGGTCGGCAGCCACTCTTGCTCCTGGCTCAGGAAGTATATTCGCAGCGACACCAGGTCGTGCCCTTTGTATTGACTGCTTTCGATTACCAGCTTTTCGGTTTCAGATCGTTCCAGTTCAAAGCGCATGGTGCAACTCCGTTGGTGTTGTAAGTCAGTAGGCGCGGTCCGTACTTAGATTCGTGTCCTTCCACCAAATATGGCAGGCCAGCGGGCCACCACTAATCAGCCGCGCTTGTATCCTATCTTCCTCAAAAACGTCAGCCGCTCCCGCTTGTCCTCTTCGCCCTCGATTCCCAGCGGCGTCTGGCCGTCGATAACTCCTAGTACGCCGCGGCCCTGGTCGGTCTCGGCTACAATTACCTGCAGCGGATTGGCGGTGGCGCAGAATATTCGGCAGACCTCGTCGATATTACGAATCCGCCCCAGCACGTTGATCGGGAACCCGTCGCGCAGAAACACCATAAACGTGTGCCCGCAGCCGATATCGAACGCCGTTTTCTCCGCCAGCTCGATCAACTCCGCATCGTTGCCGTCGGAACGCACAAGCCGTTTGGCCGACGCCTCACAGAAAGCGAGACCGAATTTGAGCGACGGCGACGCGGTTACCAGCGTTTCGTACAAGTCCTCGGTCGTCTTGATGAAGTGCGACATCCCGAGGATGAAATTGGTTCCGGCCGGGATGTTCACTTTGACGATATGTTCCTTGAAGCCTCGATCAGTCGTCATGGCCAGCCTCAAACAATGACTCCGGCAGACCGGTATTGATCTGCGGGTTGCGGTAATATTCGGTGCCGGCGAAATTGACGCCAATGAAAAGTGCCGCCTTCCCCTTGCCGCGGATATCGAACTGTTTCGGCAGCCAGATCTCATCGGGGCCCGGGCCGTACAAGATCGACATGTCCAGCGTCTTGAGCTTGAACATCATCTTCCTGACCGGTTTCGACGGCGTGAAATCGACGCGTACCAGGTGGAAGTTCTCGGCCTCGAAGTAATAATGCCCGTTGACCAGGCTGTCTTCGGGGATTTTGGCCGTGACCGTGAAGTGATGGCAGATCCGGTTTTCGATTCGCTCGTCGGCCACGCCGAGATACTGAATATCGTAAAGCGGGCGGGCGATCGAGTAAAACGGCTTGAGCATCGGGTAGGAGATATCCTGCGCCTTGCGCTTTTTCTTCTTCTCGGTGCGCTCGGCGGCTTCATTCTTCAGGTCGTTTTCGCTCTTCTGCCGGCCCTCTTCATAGAAGGCCAGATACTCTTCGGCGTACCAGGCGGTATCGTTGAGATACTTGATATAGACTTTCTTCTCTAAACGGATCTTCTCTTTAGGACCTTCGTCTGACTCCTCGCGCTCGATATACTCGGCGTCAAAGGTCACATCTCGGAGCTGCTCCCGCTGCGCTTTGTCTACCGCGAGAACCCGCTCGATCAGGGCCTCCGGCTCGATTCCGCTGGGGTCCTGTGCTGTCAGCACGCCCAGGGGCAGGGCCAGCAGCACCGCCGACAGGATTAGCCTGTATCCATACATGATTTAGCTCTCCCGAATGATAATTTTCTCGATGGTATCGCCGACCACGATCTGGTCGACCACATCCATGCCGGACAGCACCTGTCCGAACACGGTGTAACGTCCGTCCAGATGCGGCTGCGGCGAGTGGCAGATAAAGAACTGCGAACCGCCGGTGTCGCGCCCCGACGTGGCTATACCGACCGTGCCGCGCTCGAACGGCAGATCGGAATATTCGCAGCGGATGTAATACGGCGGCCCGCCCCAGCCGTCGCCGCGAGGACAGCCTCCCTGCACCACGAAATTAGGAACTACCCTGTGGAAATTGAGGCCCTCGTAGAACCCGGATTTGGCCAGCTCGATGAAATTGAGCACGGTGAGCGGCGCGATATCCAGGCGCAGTTCGATTTCGATATCGCCGCGGCTGGTCTGAACGATGGCCACCGGGTTGCCTTTCTTATCACCGACAGCGGTTTCGAGCCGGCGTTCGGAGATACGCGTTTCGGCCGGCGTGACCATGTTGGCGCGGTCGCGCCCGAATTTCTCCAGATACAGCTCGTTGGTCTGGCGCCTGACCACGTACTCCGGATCAAACAGCCCCTTTATCAGCAGTTCCGCCATGGTGGTGTCGGTCCCGAGGGAATCGACAAACCGGCCGATCACGTCGATTAGTCCGCGACGAATATCAATATCCAGCTCTTTGGCATCGGCCATCATCGCCTCGACCTGCGGGAGGTAGCCGACCAACTTGCGTTGGCCGATCTGATCGAGCGCCAGCACCACCGGCATCAGATCCGGATCGTCCAAGGCGATCTTGATGTACAGATCGCGCTGGGTCGAGTCAAGTTCGACCAGATGCTCGAAGGCCGCGCCGCGTACCAGCGGATCCTCATCCTTGAAGAGCATTGCGAGACGCGGCACTACCGAGGAGTGACGAACCTCCGCGAAAGCATCGGCACAGGCGACCCGCACGCGGGGCGACGGTTCCGTGCTGAGAAGCGAATCAACCACACCGACCACACGGTCCTTCTTTATCAGCGCGAGATAGCGTATAGCGGCGGCTACCACGTTGTCGGACAACCCGGATGAGAGATGCGTTTCCGCCGTGGCGACACCCTTATCGCTTTTCAGCGCCTGCAGCGCGCCGAGCAAGGCGACAATCAGCGTTTCATCTGACTGGGTCTCCAGCTTGCGGGCGAGATAGAACGTGGCGGCAGAATCGCCGGTAGTTTGCAGGGCAGCGATAGCTGAGGCGGTGACTCTTTTGTCGTCGTCGTTGAGAGAGAGAGCGATCAGGCGAACCCGGTCGGGCAGGTTGGCCTTGCCGAGCCCCTGCACGGCGAGCATTCTGATTTCCGGGTCCGGATCAGCCTGGTAGCGGGAGTAAGTCGGCCCGGCCGTGGCCACCCCCAACCTGGCCAGAGCAAACAAGCCCGCCCGCTGGACCACGGGATCGGTCTCGCGTTCCAATAGCGGGATAATCACCTCGGCGGCGCTTTTGGCGCGAGCGTAAAACAGAGCCAGGCCGGCCGCCTCGCGCACTTCGGGGGCGGCGTCGCCCAGGTATCCGGCGATAACGCCGTGGACAGCGGTCATGCTGCTGTCGGCCAGTCGACCGGCCGACTTTAGGGCGTTTGCAGCAACAGCCGTCGGCCCGGAGCGCGCTGAGTCGGCAAGCGAACCGGCAAACTGGCTCTGTCCGGTCAACCCGATAGCAAAAGCAGCCGCGCGGGCGA
>JBFMGC010000015.1 GCA_040752815.1 Candidatus Zixiibacteriota bacterium | reverse complement strand
AAGGTACTCATGGCGCTCTCCCATCCTTGCGCATACGGGCTCCGGATATCACCTTGGCCCCAGCGACTGTTCGGGTTCTTGCCACTTCCGGCAGCGGCGGATCGCGCTACGAACGGGCTCTTTCCGGCCCCAGGGCAGGTCGATCTCGCCGCTACCTCGAAGTCGCCGACTGCCGCCCGCGACCTCAATCTATCTCTTGCACTCTTACTTGATGCCATATATCTACCCAAAAGACAAGATACAAGGGCAGGACCCCTGCGGTCCAGAGAAGGTCTGCGACTCAAGAGACTGGGAACCGCCTCGGATTGGACTCAATGACACGACCTAGAGTTGCCCAAGGAACATGACATCATCAGAGATCACAGATGACCAATCAAGATTCTTCGCCTGACCGATCCAGCGACCAACTGCAATTGACCAGGGCGTTTGACCGATGGGGAAGTTGTATCGCAACACGTCGGACCGGTTATATGTCCTCAGTAATGAAGTCAGAAAATCAGACGGGCCCTCAGGGGACACGAGAAAGGAGTACCGTGGCAAGGCGACACGCGAATAGCCGAGCAACTGGCTAAGATCTCTCAAAGTAAGAAACCCGACTTTGCATTCGACGAACGCCATCAGCATCTGCTGTTTCTGGAGCACGAATCCCACCACATCTACCTGAATGTCCCAAGAAACCCATTCCGCAGGAACTCGATCCTGAAAACCGTAATCTGTAATCAGTCTTGATAAGCTTTTCCGGGACGCATCGATGACCCTGATCTCGGCATGTCTGTGTCTGTCTTTAAGAAAAGCTTCCAACCAGCCCGAAACGTGAGGATACATTTGATCTTCGCGCGAATATTTCATTGATCTTCGGCAGGTTCAGAGTCGTCGACGAATTCTAGCTGAGTTTGACCGTCGTCCGGGGGAACACGCTCGCAACCAATGGCCTTGCAGATTTGCCAGTAGCTGTTAAAGTGCTTACCGAAGAGACGAGGATCGAGTCTATCAGAATCGTCTTCTTCCGGGTCATGGGGTTTTTGACCGCGCAGTGCACGCAGGCCGGGGCATTCCCTTGGCTCGACGCACGGTCTATGACGGCCGTTAGCTGCTGCAAGCTCTTGAAGTATGATCTGCTTATGATCAAAGGAAAAGCCGATTTTCAGGTAGGCGTCGGCGAATATGTTTATCTGGTGCTCGCGGAATTCACGGCCGAGGTTTGGATGGCCCCAGGTGATCAACTGTACCGGAATCCCAACATGTTCCTGCAACAACATGCAAAGCTGTACAGGTACGTCCCAGTTTGTGGGATAGTTCAGTACATCAAGCCGTACGCGGTGCCGGCCGTCGGCGTAGACGTTGGACTTGCGCACATTTCCGGCTGTATCCCCGTAGCCCTTCAGAAACTCCCTTTTGTAGTCCGTTGGGAGCTCACGGTCAAAGAAGATCGCTGGGACTTTGAAATACGGAAAACTAGTTGCGTTGGCGGTAAGCAGTAGGATGTTGCGCCAGATCATGCTGTTGCGTATAAATGTCACCACGAAGTCGACACTGCTTGTATGCCGCACAATCTTGATGTCCGTATCCAACAGTTCAGCCATGCGTTCTCTTATGTCATTGAGACCGAGGCGGATAGACTGTTCTTGGTCGAACGAAGATGAGATGCCTACGGCCTCGAGACTGGAATGTGGGAATTGGACGACTAGTCGCCTTTGAGGGGCCGATTCGAGTGTCCCGCGAGCGACTATTAGACCTGCCAGATATGCTACGTCAATGTCGATGTAGTCATCCAGGCGAAACGCCCCCATTGTCAACTCCGCGGCTTTGCGAACAGAAGGATATACTCATGTGCCTTGTTGACCCGGAAAACGTACGGGTATCCAAGAGGGCGCATGTTGTTGTATTCGTGGCGCCTGTCCCAAATTACGATGTCGTCAAAAATAAATCCGATCTTCTGCATGAAAATGGCCACATCGCTGTGGTACGGATAAAACACGTTTTTCTTGCGGAGGTCCATGACTATGACGCAACAAAAAGCACCGGGTCGCAATACCTCATAGACATCTCGAAATATTTCCTCTAGTGCCGCCAAGAAGTCAGCGTATTTTAGTATTTTGCCGAGGTCTGCTTCCTCCAAGCCGTAGTCACGGCGTTCCTTGTAGTCGGCGGTGCGTTTCTCAAGCAGAATGTTCCAGTAAGGTGGCGATGTGACACAAAGATCGATAGAACTGGGTTGCACATACGTGAGTAGATCACGGGCATCGGCTTTGTATACCTCACACCGATCAACTTCCCGTTCGAAAACTCCCGTCTGTTTTAGACGGCCACGGGCGATATCGCAGTAGTCAGAGGATATCTCAAGTCCGATCCCTTGCTTGCCCTGCTGCTGAGCGGCGAGTAGAGTGCTGCCTACGCCCAAAAAAGGATCCAGTACGACACTGTCGTTCTCCCTCATCAACATTTGAATGAGGCGCGAAGGCAATTCCGCTGGAAACATTGCTGGATGACCTAGAGCAGTCTCTTCGCGTGTCTTTCGTATGTCGCTCCAAACGGAGATCGAATAGCGCGTCCAAGTCTTACCGTCGAGTGAATTGGCTCGGGAAGCGTTGCTGGCAGTCCTCCTCTTAATCGGTGTATCTCTGTGGAAGAGCTCTTGGTTGTTCGCTCCGAGTTTCTTCAATGTGCACCCGAATTCTTAGCGTGGCAATTCCCTGCAAGTGCGACCGGCGTGAATGCCCGGTTTTCCGCTCGCTCTTGCCGCATTTTCTAACAACTCAGTATGCCAGCTTGGAATAGCGCTTGTCAACAGGGAAGATATCGCATTTGACTGAAAAGGCACGTCGCTTTCACTGTGGGCGCCACTCCCCCCGCAATATCGAATACATCATCAAATCCCGCCAGCGGCCCCGGTGTTTGATTCGCTTGCGCGCCGTCCCCTCAAAGGTGAAGCCGCATTTCTCCAGCACCCGCACCGAGACATCGTTGCCGGTGAACACATGCGCCTGAATCCGAACCAGTTTAAGCTCCTTGAATCCAAATCCAACCGCCAGCCGTACCGCCTCGGTCGCCATCCCTCTCCCGCGATACTTCCGACTCAGCCAATACCCAAGCTCGAAACATCGATGCTTCCGGCTGATCATCTCCAAACCAATCCCGCCGATAATCTCGCCGGTCGCGGGGTCTTCGATCCCGAAACCATACCGTTCGCCCTTGCGCCAATTCAGGTGATTGGTGCGAATGAAAGCATGCGCGTCTTTCAGGCCGTAGGGATGCGGAATGAACGTGTTGCGGGCGACCGTGATGTCGTTGATGTGTTTGACCAGCGACGGTGCATCGGCACGTCTGATCCGCCGAAGATTGATCTGCCGCCCCGCGATTTTCTCGATCATGGCGTCCATAATACGCCGAAAACGCCCTTGCCGCAAGCCGGAATCCAATGTTTGACTACTCCGGCTTGTGTCGCGTATATTCCCACCGGCACGAAGGTTACCAAGGAGTTACTAATGCCCCCAAAAGTTGTCAAGGCCGCCCACGGTACAACTCTGTCCTGCAAAGGCTGGGCGCAGGAAGCCGCCCTCCGCATGCTCAACAACAACCTCGACGCTGAAGTCGCCGAGAAGCCCAAAGAGCTTATCATCTACGGCGGTTCCGGCAAGGCGGCCCGCAACTGGCGGTGCTATGACGCCATTGTCAAGTCGCTCAAATCACTGGGCAACGATGAAACCCTGTTAGTGCAGTCGGGCAAACCGGTGGGCATTTTCCGTACTCACGAGTATGCCCCGCGCGTTCTGATCGCCAACGCCCATTTGGTGCCGAAATGGGCGACCTGGGAGAATTTCCGTGATCTCGAAGACCGTGGCCTGACCATGTTTGGGCAGATGACTGCCGGAAGCTGGATTTATATCGGCGCGCAGGGGATCATCCAGGGGACCTACGAAACATTCGCGGCCACCGGTGATCAGCATTTCAAGGGCGATTTAACCGGCCGATGGATTCTGACCGGTGGCATGGGGGGGATGGGCGGCGCGCAGCCGCTGGCCGGCACCATGGCGGGGGCATCGATACTGGTAGTCGAAATCGATGAGGCGCGGATTGATCGTCGGGTCAAGATCGGTTACTGCGATGTCAAAGTGAAAGCGCTGGACAAGGCGCTCAAGCTGATCAAAGAGCACCAAAAATCGGGCGAGCCGATTTCAGTTGGCCTGATCGGCAACTGCGCGGAGGTGTTCCCGGAAGTTTATCGCCGGGGCATTGTGCCGGATATTGTCACCGATCAGACATCGGCCCATGACGAGTTAAACGGCTACATCCCCGAACGGCTGACAATGCAGGAAGCAGGCCAGCTTCGCAAGAACGACCCCAAGGCGTATATCCAGCGATCGTATGAGTCGATGGTTAAGCATTGCGACGCTATGGTGAAGTTTCTGCGCGCCGGTTCGATCGTGTTCGACTACGGCAACAACCTTCGCGGGCAAGCTGAGACAGGCGGACTCAAGACCGCGTTTTCCTATCCCGGATTTGTGCCTGCATATGTGCGGCCGTTGTTTTGTGAGGGACGTGGGCCGTTCCGTTGGGCGGCTCTCTCCGGTGATCCGAAAGACATTGCCGTCACCGATGATATAATTCTCGCAACGTTCAAACAGAACAAGTCGCTCGTGCGCTGGATCACCAAAGCGCGTGAGCGGATTCCGTTTCAGGGT
Organism: Candidatus Zixiibacteriota bacterium; assembly: GCA_040752815.1. Classification (NCBI taxonomy): domain Bacteria; kingdom Pseudomonadati; phylum Candidatus Zixiibacteriota; species Candidatus Zixiibacteriota bacterium. Next base: position 55,425 of record JBFMGC010000015.1, on the reverse strand, counting down.
CTGCCGGCACGAGTGTGTTGGCTGGGCTATGGCGAGCGGGCGCAGTTCGGCGAGATTCTGAACACCTATATCAAGAAGGGCAAGATATCCGCGCCTGTCGTGATCGGGCGCGATCATCTCGACTGCGGCTCGGTGGCGTCGCCGTATCGCGAGACCGAGGCGATGCTCGACGGGTCCGACGCTATTGCTGACTGGCCGCTGCTGAACGGGTTGCTTAACGCGGTGTCCGGCGCGAGCTGGGTGTCAATTCACCACGGTGGAGGAGTGGGGATCGGTCTCGCGATTCATGCCGGTATGGTCATAGTCGCCGACGGCACGAAAGAGATGTCTGAACGGTTGAATCGTGTGCTCACCAATGATCCGGGAATTGGAATCGCGCGCCACGCCGATGCCGGTTACAAAGACGCCAAAGCCTTCGCGCGAAAGCATAAGATCAAGATCCCGATGTTGGGGAAATGATGCTCCGCTAGTGTTGTGCGCGGCTGACCTCCTGGTCTGCCCGGTCTACGTCGAGTACGGTTCAAGGGGCAGACGAGGACCCGCCGCGGCGGGCCGCCCACGAAATGGAACTGGCGACGATCCGCAGTCGGCTGATCGCCCACCGAGTTTTCGCTTCGCCCCGCAGCAGGTGTCAGGCCGAGCTTGTCGAAGCCGGGTTAACGAGTCTCCAAACAACATATTCTAATTGACCCCTCGCTCCGCGGGGGTATATTCGGGCGATGCCGCGCGAAAAAAAAGCCACCCTGCTAATCAAAAACATCGGCCAACTAATCACCATGGCCGGGTCGGTGCCGCGCACCGGCGATGCCATGGACGATCTGGGCATGGTTGAAAACGGGGGTGTCGCGGTTGCGGGCGAGGAGATTCTCGCGGTCGGACCGTGGACCGAAGTTCAGGGTAAGGCCAGCTTGTCAGAAGTCTGCGAGGTGATAGACGCCGGCGGCGCGGTGGTTACGCCCGGGCTTATCGATCCGCACACTCATCCGGTGTTCGCTCGCACGCGCGAGCGTGAATTCGAATTACGGGCGCAGGGTAAATCGTATATGGAGATTGCCCGCAGCGGTGGTGGCATTCGCTCCTCGGTGCGAGACCTCCGCGCCGCCGACCGGGAAGAGCTCAAAAAACGTACGCGCCTGGTGCTGGACACCATGTTGGCCTACGGTACGACTACAATCGAAGCCAAGTCAGGCTATGGCCTGTCGCTCGAAGCGGAGACCAAGTCTCTCGAGGTCATCCGTGATCTGAACTCGGTGCACCCAATCGATCTGGTGCCAACATTTCTTGGGGCCCATGAAATTCCTGACGAATTCCGAGAAGATCGTGAAGCATACATAGACCTCGTTATCGAAGAGATGATCCCTTTGGTCGCGAAGCAGGAGCTGGCGGAATACTCCGACGTTTTCTGTGAAGAGGGTGTCTTTTCGCTCGACGAATCACGGCGTATTCAGGGGGCGGCGCGCGACGCCGGCCTGAAGCTCAGGTTCCACGCCGACGAGCTTACCTCGAGTGGTGGCTCGGAGCTGGCTGCCGAAATGGGGGCAACCTCGGCGGATCATTTGGTGTATATCTCGGACGCCGGTGTAAAGGCGCTGGCGCAGTCGGGCACGGTTGCTGTCTTATTGCCCGGAACGACTTTCTCGCTGGGGGGACGCAGGTACGCCCCGGGCCGTAAACTGATTGACGCCGGGGTCATCGTGGCCCTCGCCACCGATTGCAATCCCGGCTCAAGTTACACTGAATCTTTGGGGATCATCATCTCGCTCGCGGTGCTTCAGCTTAAAATGTCCACCGCAGAGGCCCTCAGTGCGGTTACGGTCAACGCCGCCGCGGCGCTCGACCGGGCCGGCAAGATCGGGCGGCTCGTGCCGGGGCTGCTCGGAGACCTCTTGATTTGGAATATGCAGGACTATCGTGAATTGCCCTATCATTATGGGGTCAACCTGGTCTCTAAAGTGATTAAGCGCGGCAAGGTGGTAGCCGAGAATTAGGGCTCGGAACATGTCCCTGTTGGGCGGGTTTAAGTGGTAGCGATGTCAAGCGACCGGATTCACAGTACAGCATTATTGTTTGGCGGTATCGCGCTCTTGTTGTCGGGCTGCGGGGTCTATACTTTCAATCCCCGCGGGAAATCGGAGATAGCGACGATTGCAGTCGAGCCGTTCGAGAACAAAACAAATCAATACGGCCTGGCTGATCTGATGACCGAGTCGGTGGTGGATGCGTTCATTGCCGACGGCACGATGAAGGTGGTTGCACCTGATGTCGCGCAGGCTCTGCTCGTCGCGACGCTTACCCGCTACGAACGGGTTGCCCACGAATTCGATGAGTTCGACCAGGTGTCGCGATATAAAGTGCTGGTGGGTGTCGACGTGGCTCTCAAGAAGCCTGACGATCGCAGTGATATTTGGGCAATTCAACTGACGCTGGACGGATATTACGACGCTGAAACTCAGGTCGAAGAGGATGGTCAGCGCTCCGTCGGCGAGCAGCTGGTCGAAGCGGTCCTTAACAAAACCACCAAGTCCTGGTAAGGTGAGGCCTGACTGATTCTGTTTGCTATCGCTGAAACAACTTAATATCCTTGTCCGGGGTTAGCGGTGAAGCCCCAAGGTAGCGCCTGGCGATCCTGCCTGACAGCATCGCCTTTCAAGGTGTCGGACAGAATCGTCCGGCACTAAACCGTACGAAGGACTTAGTCACCGGACCCGAAGGAGCGAACTTAGATCATGCAGGTTCAAAGAAGATCGATTCAGGCGGTAATCGCAATCCTGTGCATTGTCTTTTTGTCCCCGGCAGTTTCGGCAGTGGATATCAATTCCAGCGCGGGCACGAGTGCCTTTTCGTTTCTCAAGATAAATGTCGGCGGACGGGCGGTGGCGATGGGCGGCGCTTTTACCGGTTTAGCGGACGACGAAGCCGCGCTGTACTACAACCCCGCCGGACTGGCATCGCTGGAACAGAAGCGCTTTATCGCCGAGTATCATAACTACTTTACCGATCTTCAGTCTGGCTTCGCAGGGTACATTCACCCGTTGTCCGAAGAAGAAGTAATCGGAGTACAGTTCTCGTATCTCAATTACGGTGAGTTCATCCAGACCGATCGCGCCGGCAATATCGAGGGCACATTTGGCGGCGGGGACTTGATGGTCGCCGGCAGTTTCGCCGTGCGAAGAGGGTATCGCTTTGCTCTGGGCGCCACCGCCAAGTTCATCTATGAAAAGATCCAGGATTATGCAGCGACCGGTCTCGCGCTTGACCTCGGTCTCCGCTACACCAGCGATCGCAGCCGGTATGCCGGTGGGCTGCTGATCCAGAACCTGGGCACCCAACTTTCCAGCCTGGGCGAGGGCGAGAAAGACGGCCTGCCCACTTTAGTACGAATCGGCGGAGCGGCTCATCCCAAAGGGCTCAACGCGGTTCTGACCTCTGATCTTATCGTCCCCTTCGATAATGATATTGAGGTCGCCGTGGGAGCCGAGTACTACAGATTCGATCCCCTGTTCCTGCGCATCGGATGGAATAGCTTCGGGTCGAACTTCCGCACCGGCTATTCCGAAAACGGACTCGCCGGTCTCTCGCTCGGTGTCGGCCTAGGCTATCATTCCATGCAGTTTTCTTATGCCTACTCGCCGGCGGCAGATCTGGGCGAATCGCATCGCGTCACTATAACCGGGGGTATCTGAGAGATGTATCTGAAGAACCTCGCTGCGATCATCTACTCTCTAACGGCACTGTCAGCCGTCATGTTATTCGGCTGCGGCGAAACCAAGCTCGATGAGCCGCGCCAGGTCGTTATCGCGCTCTTCGGCGCAATGGAGAAGAACGACGAAGCCACGCTGACACACATTCTCGATTTACCGGAACTCATGAGGGCCAAACAGGAAGACTACGCCCTTCAGACCGACCGGGCGCGCGTTTTCACGACTCCCGAGGACGTTCTCAAGGACCTCACCGGCGACGGGGAGACCAAGAAGACCTGGTTTGCGCTCCAGAGAATTGTGGCTAATGCCGAGATCGCCGGCGAGACGGCCACCGTGGAGGTGACTTTTGTCGATAAAGAGCAGTCGCGCGGTTATCGGACCACATTCGGGCTGCACCGGGTCCACGGTGAGTGGCGGATCTATTCGTTCAAAACCGTTCGGGAGTAGGCGATTCACGACTGACCGATCGATCCGGGTGAGCAGTCGGGGCGGCCGCGAGTGCCAAGGTCGAACCGGGTCGACATCGCCGGGCGGTCAGGGCTATTGACTTCCCCTCTCCTATTCTCTACAATGTATCGCGATGAGCGGACGTTTCGGGGCCTCAACCCTTGGCTTTTTCGGCCGATAAGCCTATAAGTAACAGGAAGTTAAGACAAGATAGTGCCTGCTTATACTGAACTCAAGCGTACTCACACCTGCGGCCAGCTTCGGGCCGCCGATGTCGGTACGCAGGTCCGTTTGAATGGTTGGGTGAACGGATATCGCCATCTCGGAGGCCTTCTCTTCATTGATCTGCGGGATCGCTACGGGCTTACCCAGGTGCTGATTGACCCGAGTGACTTTGAGCCGGCGATGTTGGCCGAAGCGGAACGTGCTCGCCATGAATTCGTCGTTGCGGTCTACGGGACGGTACGTTTACGGCCTGAAGGTACGGTGAATCCCAAGATGCCGACCGGCGAAATCGAAATACTCTGCCGGCAGTTTCATATTCTCTCCGAATCCAAGACCCCACCGTTTGAGATCGAAGACGAAACCAGCGCCAAGGAGCTGCTGCGACTCGAATACCGCTATCTTGATTTGAGACGCCGCCCGCTTCAGGAAGCGCTCAAAGTGCGCCACCGGGTAACGATGATCATCCGTGAGTACATGGACCGGGCCGGGTTCTATGAAATCGAAACCCCGCTTCTGATTCGCTCTACGCCCGAGGGCGCGCGTGACTATGTCGTCCCGAGCCGGATTCAGAAAGGGAAGTTCTACGCCCTGCCGCAGTCGCCGCAGTTGCTCAAACAGATACTGATGATCTCCGGCTTTGACCGCTATTTCCAACTGGCGCGATGCCTTCGCGACGAGGACCTTCGCTCGGATCGCCAGCCCGAGCACACCCAGCTTGATCTCGAGATGTCTTATGTTACCCCAGAGGACGTTTGGGATGTAATCGAGGGGTTGATGGTTGAGCTGTACGACAAGCTGCTCGGTGTCAAGCTCAGCCGGCCGTTCCCCCGTTACGACTACGCCGAGGTGATGGCGCGCTGGGGTATCGACAAGCCCGACCTTCGCTTCGGCATGGAATTAGTCGATCTCACTGACATCGCCGGGACCAGCGAATTCAAGGTGTTCGCCGAAAACGTCAAGTCAGGCGGAGTAGTCAAGGGGATAGTTCTTGAAGGGGGCGCCGGGTACAGCCGTAAGCAGCTTGACGAACTAACCGAACTTGCCAAAGAAAACGGCGCAGGCGGGCTGGCGTATATCCTACGCGCGCCAGATGGCGACAAATCGCCGATTCTGAAGTTCATAGGCGACGCGGTCAAACACCGTCTGATAGAGAGAGCCGGAGCGGCAGTCGGCGATGCACTTTTCATCGTTTCCGACAAGAAACTCAGGACCGAGATGGTCCTCGGTCAGCTCCGGTTGCATCTTGGGCGGCAGCACGGTCTCATGCTTCCGGACCAGTACCGCCTGCTGTGGGTGACGCACTTTCCGCTGTTCGAATTCGATGAGTCTGTCGGGCGCTTCAACGCCATGCATAACATAGTTTCTCATCCGGTCGAAAGCGATCTACATCTTATAGACGAGGGCTTCACCACAAGTATGCACGGCTCCGATCCTGACCACCCCTGGCGCCGCGCCCGGGCGCTGCAGTACGATTTAGTCACCAACGGCTGGGAGATCGGCTCCGGCGGCCAGCGTATCAACCGTCGCGATCTGCAAGAGAAGATTCTGGAGATTCTGGGTATCGATCGCGGGCGCGCCGATCGGATGTTTGGCTTTCTCCTGCGGGCGTTGGAGTATGGCGCGCCGCCTCACGCCGGTGTTGCGCTCGGCCTCGATCGCCTGGTGGCGCTGATCTGCGGGCGGAGTTCCATTCGCGATGTTATCGCCTTCCCCAAGACAACCAACGCCTCGTCGCTCATGGACGACGCCCCCTCGTATCTCGATCCGGAGCAGTTAGAGGAACTCGGGTTGATCATCAAGGATGACGGAGCGGTGCATTAGATAGATGAACGAGGATATAAACGATAAGAAATCAGTCGTGGTCGATCTTCACGGGGTCGACCAGCGTTTGATTTTCGGTCAGAACGACGCTTACCTGCGGGTGATAGAAACCCGGTTTGTCGCCAAGATCGTCGCCCGGGGGGACCGGGTCATAGTGGAGGGGGATCCTCGCGAGGTCGACCTGGTGGTGCGGCTGTTTCAGGATTTGCTCACCCGCACCAAGCAGGGCGATTTCATTACTGAGCAGTACCTGAACTACGCGATAGCGATGGTTCGAGAGAATGGGCGCGGCCCGGCGGGCGATATTTCTACTGAGGCGCTCCTGACCAGCGCCCTGAAAAAAGTCATCAAGCCGAAAACAATAGGGCAGACGAAATATGTCGATACGGTGGATCGCAATGACATCGTTTTCGCGATCGGTCCGGCCGGCACCGGCAAAACCTACCTGGCGTGTGCTATGGCAGTTGCGGCCCTAAAGACCAAACGGGTAAATCGAGTGGTGTTCACTCGTCCGGCGGTCGAGGCGGGCGAATCGCTCGGCTTTCTGCCGGGCGACGTGCGTGCCAAGGTCGATCCTTATCTGCGGCCTGTTTATGACGCCCTGTATGATATGCTCCAGCCGGACAAGATTCGCAACCTTTTGGAGATGGGCGTAATCGAGATCGCGCCGCTGGCGTTCATGCGGGGGCGCACGCTGAATCAGGCCTTCGTCGTACTGGACGAAGCCCAGAATTGCACGCAGGCTCAGATGAAGATGTTTTTGACCCGAATCGGCGAGGAGTCCAAGGCGGTCATTACCGGCGACATTACTCAGATCGACCTGGCGGATCGCCGCGATTCCGGTCTGGTTAAAGTCCAGGGCATATTGAAAGGCATCCCCGGGATTGAGTATGTCTACCTGACCGAGAAGGATGTCGTGCGCCATCACCTCGTGCAGAAGATCATCAAGGCGTACGAGCGGTACGAGAAATCGAAGCGCAAGGCTTAAGGCGATAAGGACGATCGCCCCATGTTCAGATTTCTGCTCAGGTTCAAAAGGCGGATACGCCGGCTGCTCAAGGTTCAGAGCGAGTCGCGCCAGACCCAGGTGGTCACCGGACGCGCCCGACTGGTGCGCCTGCTGATCCTAATCGTCACCGCGGTTGTGATTGGCGTCTTCTACCCGGGTGAGGTTATCTACGATCCCCTGGACATGCCCCGGCACGGCGAAATCGCGCGTGAAGATATCGTCGCGCCCTTCCCGATCACTGTTTTCAAAAGCGAGCAGGAGATTCTCGAGGAGCAGGAGCAAATCAGGCGGTACACGCCGTATGTGCTCGACTGCGATACCGCTGTCGTAACCGAGGCACTAAGCCGCCTCAACCGTTTTGCGGGTGTGGTCGGCTCATTCCGCCGCCTCGATCAGGCCGCACAGGTGCGCCGTCAGGGTGACTTTATCGATTCCCTGGCGACCCTGTTTCCCGGCTTGAGCCAGGGCGCGATTGCCAAGGCCCTGACCGGCGACATCAATATCCCTCAGGTTCAAGAGAGGCTTGCGAACATTTATCGTGAGCAGATCTACCGGATTGGTGTCCTGGACAGACTCGAAGAACTTCCCCGGTACGGCAACCCCTCGGTGCTGATCCGCTGCGGTGAGGTGGAGAGCCTGCAGGACCGCGGCCGCATCCGCGACATCAGCCTGGCAAACGCTCGCCTGACCACGGTGTTGAATCAGATGGCGGTGTCTGAGCCTGTCGACGTCGATTTCTACTACAATGTCGGCAAGACGTTTATCCTGCCCAGCCTCAGGCCGAACCCGGTGGAGTACAGCCGTCGGGTAGACGAGGCGCTCGCACAGGTCTCCACAGTCAAGAAGGAGATTAACGCGGGCGATGCGATCGTTTCCGCTCGCCAAAAAGTGACGGTTGAGCAGGAAGAGGTGCTATCGGAGATGGTGCGCATCATGCGCCGCGAGGCCGCCGGCCGGGGGTGGTGGATTGCACTGCTCCCGATGCTCGCCCGGTTCGTGCTCGTTTTTGCGGCGTTTCTCGCCCTTTACCTCTTTCTCAAGTTCTTTCGGCCGGACATGGCGCGCTCCAATCCCAAGCTGCTGGCTTTGTTCCTGGTCTTCTGCCTTCAGATGCTTCTCGTTTACTTGCTGGATCTCACAGGCCCCGAATCGATTTACGTCTACCCGGTAGCCGTGCTGCCGGTTATGGTTACGATTCTGTTCGATGCCCAAATAGGAGCTCTCTCGACATTCATACTGGCGCTCCTGCTGGGAGTGATGCACCGCTTCAGTTTCTCTCTCACACTGCTCACCTCTGTCGTTGGCTTTGTCGGCTGCCTGACCTCACAGCACGTGCAGAAGAGATCGCACTTCTATCGCATCATGCTTTCGGTAGTGCTTTCGTATGTGCTGCTGATTCTGGTGGTGGAGAAGCTGAAGCTGACGCCTAACGACGAAATCCTGATCGAGATGCTTTATGGCCTGGTAACCAGCGCCCTGTCAATACTTATTGTAACCGGCGTGCTGCCCGTTTTCGAATCTCTATTTGGCATCACCACCGACACCACTTTGCTGGAGCTCTCAGACCTGAATCACCCTCTGCTGAAGCGCTTATCCACTGAGGCGCCGGGTACCTACCATCATTCGATCTCGGTGGGCAACCTGTGTGAGGCGGCCGCCGAGGCTATCGGCGCCAATGCGCTGCTGGCCCGGGTGGGGGCGTACTATCACGATATCGGGAAGATCGAAGTGCCTGAGTACTTTGTTGAAAACCAGTTCAGCGTCCGCTCCAAGCACGAGGGATTGACGCCGTCGATGTCGGCGATTGTCCTCTCATCGCACGTCAAGAAAGGACGGTTGCTCGGCGAGGAGGCGGATATTCCCGATGATGTCCTGAATTTTATCGAAGAGCACCATGGCACGATTGTAATGGAGTACTTTTACAATAAAGCGAAGGAGCACGAAGGCGACTCGGTCGACATAAACAAGTTCCGCTATCCCGGCCCGCGACCGCAGACCCGGGAAACCGGTATCGCCATGCTGGCGGACGCGGTCGAGGCGGCCAGCCGCACGCTCGACGATCCCAAGCCGGCGCGTATAGACGCTCTGATTCAGAGAATAATCAATGCTCGCTTCCAATCGGGCGAGCTTGAGGAGTGCCCGCTGACCTTGCGGGACCTGGCCGGTATCAAGAAGGCATTCGCCCAGGTGCTTATTGCCGCTTTCCATCATCGTGTAAAGTACCCGGCTGAGCCGAAAGTGTGACTGATGAGGCTGGTAGTGTGTAAAGAAATCCCCGTTCGACTTCCGTCATCTCGCCTCGGCCGCCTGTTCGATATTGTAGTGCGCGGCGAGACTGGGACGGGGCGCGACGCTACGGTCAACCTGATCGTCTGCTCCGACGCACGCGTGCGCAGCCTCAATCGTCGCTATCGCTCGATTGATCGGCCCACTGACGTACTCTCTTTCAATCTCGACCCTATCAACGCGAGCGAGAGCGTGTTCGGAGAAATCTATATCGCGATGCCATACGTCCGCCGTCAGGCCGAACGCCTGGGACGATCGCTTGCAGATGAGTTTCTGCTGCTGTTTTGCCACGGCCTTTTGCATCTGTTCGGCCACGATCACGACACGCCGGCTCGAGAGCGGGCGATGTTCGCTCGTCAGAAGAGATATCTCCTCGCGATCGAAAGCAGGAGGCCGCGATGATGATGTCGCTCTTCTACCTGGCCGCAATCATCTGGTGCTACGTATCTGCCTACGTGGTTTCGGTGTACGCAGCGGCTATCTATATCGATCCCGAAGAGCTCTCGCGCCGGTTTCCGGGTCTCTCCCAGCGGCGCAGGCAAGCGCTGGTGCGTCTGGTGAGTGATCCGCGCGCTTTCCTTCAGGTGGCCACCATCTATCGCTACTTCGCTCTAATCGCGATTGTGGTGTGCACTATTCTGCTGACTGACGAGATAGTGGGCCGCCACTCCGGCTATGTCGCCTGGTTCAACCTGCTTATGGTCTGGGTGCTCTTCGTTCTGGTGGCTGAGTTCCTGCCGCGACGGGCCTCGAGGCGCGCGGTGAGACGCGGCATAGTCGGATGGCTTTGGCTTATCGGCTTGCTCCGGTGGCTGCTCCATCCGGTGGTGACGGCCTACCGAAGGGGCCTTCGTGGCGGCGGCGTCGAACGACATGTGACCGAAGATGAGAAAGAAGAGATTGTCGAGCGTGCCATAGAAACGCTCGCTGAACAAGCCGGAATCGGTGAGACAATAGTGGAGGCCGATGAGAAGGAGATGATCGGCCAGATATTCCGGCTTGACCAAACCACCGTTGAAGAGATTATGTCGCCGCGCATTGATCTTGTAGGCATCGAAAAGTCCACCCGCTTTGCGGACATCCAGGATTTGGTGCGTCGTGACGGCCACTCCCGCTATCCGGTATATGAAGGCACAATCGATAAGATTATCGGCATATTGTATGTCAAAGACCTCTTTAACAATCTGCCCCGGCCGGGGGAGGAGTTTGTAATAACCGATTACCTGCGGCGTCCCTACTTCGTGCCGGAAACCAAGGTCATCGGCGACCTGCTTCGCGAATTCCGCTCCCGCAAGCTTCACGTGGCAGTGGTCGTTGACGACTATGGCGGCGTTTCCGGTCTGGTTACGCTCGAGGATATCCTCGAGGAAATCGTCGGAGAAATCCAGGACGAACACGACACCGAAGACGAAGATATCAGGCGTCAATCCGATGGCAGCCTGGTTGTGGATGCCAATCTGCGGCTCGAAAAACTTCAGGAACTCCTCGAAACTGAGTACCCGCAAGACGAAAACGCCACCGTCGGTGGGCTTATTTACGACCTGGTGGGGTCGGTGCCGACTATCAACCAGGAAGTGGCCTGGCACAGCCTGAGACTTCGCGTGCTCGGACTTGACGGGCAGCGGATTCTTTCGGTGCGTGTGAAGCCCTTCCAGCCCACCCCATAGCCCTGCCCCGGCGCAATTTATGCGCCACGTAAAATAATGCTTGACACGACGATACGGTTTGTCTATTCTGATGGTAGCAGAAAATGCGACTTGGATAGCTTGCACTTTTCATCTCTTTCAACCGGCACATAGCGTAAGGTTTGGATTTCAAGGTGAAGTGCTGGCTTTTCGGAGGATTGTGTATGCAGAGTAAAACGCTAACAGCACTCTTCGTAGGATTGGCTCTTGTGTGCATCGGGATGTTCAGCGGACCGGCTCTCTCGGGTGAACAGCCCTGGGATTCGGATCGCACTCACGGCGGCGGCAGAGCCGGCGGCAATGGAATTCCCGGAAGCGACACCACGGTGATCATACATGATACGAACACCCAGATTTTGGTGTCCGGCCAACCTACGAGCACGGTGCCGACCTGGTACGAAGTGGTTACGGTCGTCTGGTCGGCGATGATGGCTATCTAATCCGGCTCAGTAGTTCGGTTCGAGGGCGACCCACTCGCGCGCCCTTGACCGCGCGGCAGCCGTTCGATAGCTGCAACCCAGGGACCTTAAAGGTACCATAAGACATGGCAACAACCTCACTAACCTATGTCCTGGATCAGCGCTTGCTGCTAATTGAAGAGTTGCTTCATCAGAGGAAGCACGAAGCAGCGAAGAAGGACCTTCAAAGCCTCACCGAAACAGATTTTGTCGGGGACTCCGTGCAGATGGGTTTCTTTCTGTCCCTGTCGGCTGACGTGGCCTTCCTTGACGGTGATTATGTCAATGCCTTGGAAAAGGGGCAGAAAGCGGCCAAGCTGCTGGCCGGATCCCCTCATCATAGACAGTATGGCCGGACGCTGCACGTGCTGTCCAAGACCTACTGGGCCGAAGGGGACCTCAAGAAGGCTGAGGAGAAATCGTACGATGCTCTCGCCTCGTATCGCCGGGCCGCCGACTCCGCCGGCCAGGTAAGCAGCCTCAACGAGCTGGCTCATATCGCCTTTATGCGCTCCGATTTTAAGGCGGCCACCGGATTTCTCGACGAAGCAGTCACTCTGACGGATGGGTATCCGGCCAAGGCCGCGATGCTTTCCGGAAACCTGGGGCGCGTCCGCACGCTACTTGGCGAATGGCCTCGTGCCGAGCAGGGGCTCAAGAGCGCCCTCGCTTACTACACGTCGAATGGCGATGAAGCCTCTGCGGCGGGCACTCTAATATCACTCGGTTATCTCTATCTGAGAAAGCGCGAATTCGTCTTTGCCGAAAACTCGTTTGAGAAAGCGCGGGGAATAGTTGAACGGCTGGGCCTGAAGCGGTCGAAAGTTCACCAACGCGAATTCGCCGGCGAACTGGCCTTTGAGAAAGGCGATTACTACAAGGCCAAGGCTCTGCTGAATGAAGCCTATAAGGATGCGTCGAGGCTGGCGCCGGAGTCCGCCCTGGTCACACAGGCAGGGCGGCGGCTGGCTGAAGTCGAGCTGGCGCTCGATAACCTCGATGCCGCAATGAAATATGCACAGAAGGCCCTCGATCTGGCGGTAAGGATAGGGGAGGCTGCCGAGATCAGCCAGTCGCGCCGCGTAATCGCGCTGGTATTCGCGGCGAGGTCCGAGTTTGCTGAAGCAATTCGTAACGGTCGTGAAGCGCTCAGCGCGGCCCGCAATGCCGGCGATCCTGTCGATCTTGCGCGAACCATTCTCGCCCTCGCCGACCTGATGGTTCAGGCCGGCTCCGAGGAAACTACCGTGATCGATCAGCACTATGACGAGGCTGTCCGCCTGTTCCGCCGACTCGATCTCGATCATTGGGTCGCCGAGGCCAGCTACCAGGCCGGCGTATGGGCTTGCCGGCAAGGCAAGCTGCATCACGGGTTCAAGCAGTTGAGCCGGGCGGAGAAGCTGTTTTCAGAGTTGTCCGATACGGCCAGGGTGAGGCGGGTGACCCAGTTCCTCGCCACGATCGCCGATCAAGCGGTGGCGCTGTCTGTCTCCGACGACAACGAGTTCAAGCTATTTGGCAAACTGATCAACCAGGGTGATTTGGGTGATCTCGATACGACCCAGATGGACACGGTAATCGAGGTGCTTCGCCGGCGCACCGGCGCTGACCGGGTGGTTTTGGTGTCGCCGGACCTGGATATCTCGACCACGATGAGCACCGTAGTGTTCTCCGATCGCCAATTACCGCACTTCGTGGACAGTTTCCGTCGCCTGCTCGGTGAGGAGATATCTACCACCAAGCCCACGCTGTTGCTTGACTGCCGTCGTGATCCCTACGTGGCCGACCTGTTTCCGGACAGGGCCGAGGTCATCGCCAGTGTATTAGTGGTGCCGTTCCGCATGGGCGATGGCACGGTAAGCTACGTCTATCTCGACCGGCTCTCGAAAGACGGTCGCCTGAATCCGTTCAATCAGGAAGCGCTCAATTTTGCGGTCGGATTCTCCGATGTGGTAGCGTTCAAATCGGCCGAGCTGCAGCGGCGAAAGCTGCTTGAGGACAACCGTCGTCTCAAAGCGCAACTGATGGAATCAGCCGCATTTCCGAACATCATCACGCGCAATCATGAGCTGCTGCAGATTCTCGATCAGGTCCGCCAGGTGATCGATTCCGACATCTCCATCAATATCCAGGGACCGACCGGCAGCGGCAAAGATCTGCTGGCTCGCGCAATTCACTACAATTCGAAGAGGCGGGACAAGCGCTACATCTCAGTCAACTGCGCCGCGCTGCCGGAGACGCTTTTGGAGTCCGAGTTATTCGGATATCGCCGCGGCGCGTTCACTGGAGCGGACAGAGACAAGCCGGGTTTGTTCGAGGAGGCCGACGGCGGCACGTTTTTCCTCGACGAGATCGCCGACATGCCGCTCAGTGTGCAGGCCAAGATACTGCGGGTGCTCGAAGAGAAGGAACTGGTCCGCCTTGGCGAGAGTACTCCGCGCAAAGTCGACGTGCGTATTGTCTCGGCGACTAACAAGGACCTCAAGGCCGAGATGAGCGAGCGGCGTTTCCGCCAGGACTTGTACTATCGTCTGGCCGCGCTGACTTTCAAGCTACCGGCCCTGGCCGACCGACGTGAGGATATTCCCCTGCTGGTGGAGCATTTTCTCGCCGGATCGGGCAAGAGGATTTCATCAGACACGATGAAACACCTGGTGGCGTATGCCTGGCCGGGAAATGTCCGTGAGCTCGACAATGAAATCAAGAAACTGATTCTCCTTGCCGGGACAAACGATACAATCGGGCCGGAACTGCTCTCCACCAAGATTCTCTCCGACAGCAGGCTGCCGGCGGGTGTGGATCAGGTGATGCCGTATGCACGCCCTGTGGAGTTCGGCAGCGGGTATTCCTTATATGACTATCTCGCCAGCCATGAGCGGCAGTTCATAGTCAGGGCGCTGAGGGAACGCCACGGGGTTAAGAAACATGCGGCGGCGATGCTGAATATCCCTGAATCCACCCTTCGGTTGAAAATCAAAGAATACAATATCGATCTGGATCGGCTTGACGCGGTCCATTGAGTGAATCAGGAAACCGATTGCGCCCCGCCCTGCGGGGCGTTTTTTTTTATGCATATGCCTACTGCTTTCTGGTTCTGTCATCACGCGGCCGATCCGTTTTTCAACATGGCCTTCGACGAGTGCATGCTTGAGCATGTCAACCGGCAGCCCGATCAGATACTGCTTCGGCTGTATACCTGGCAGCCGGGCGCGATTACAATCGGCGTGAATCAATCGCTGGAGCGCGCAGTGAGGATCGAGGCACTCGGAGGTACGCCCCTTATTCGACGGATCACCGGAGGGAGGGCAGTCTATCACGACGAGTCCGAACTCACTTATTGTGTAGCGCTGAATCTCGACGAAGTAGCGTTGCCGAGTCAATCACGCTCGGTAAACACAGTGTACCTGAGGCTCGCGGAGGGCTTGCGCTCGTTTCTCGAGAAGATCGGTGTTTCGGCGCAGATCGTGCGCCGCACCGGCCTGGCCCCGGTAAGTCGAGTGTGGGACGCTGAACATCCCTGTTTTGTCTCGGCGGCGAGGTATGAACTGCTCGCCAAAGGGAAGAAGATACTTGCCTCGGCACAACGCCAGATCGGGTCAGCCGTGCTTCAGCACGGTTCGATCAAACTGCGCGGGGTGGCTTTTCACCCGGCCTTGCCCACGATGTCCAAAGCGTTTGGAGGGTTGCCGCAATCGCATGATAGATCAGACGTTGAGCGGAAGGCGGAACAGTTCGCACGAGAGGTGGCAGCCGTCCTCGGGGTGGCAGCTGAAGGACAAATGTGTGCTGCAAACGATTTGGAGGCTTTTGTCGGGCTAACGGACCGGTGGCGGTCCATCAGGGAGGCCCCTCTGATGCGGCGTGATCTCATTGAACACCACACTGGGAAGGACAGTCTATTGGTGTGAGACGGACAAAGGCGTATCACGCGGGATTAGTTCAAGAAATCGCTTGACTTGGCCGTTCGGGCGCAACTATTTTTCAATGATACGATGGTTGGCCCAATGCTTTGGCGTAACCGCATGTGGATGTAGAGGTTGGCATGACTTCACGGATCGTTTCAGCACACCGCCTCCCTCTTTATACAACTGGTTACGAATCGCAGGATAGAAAGTTACAATTCCAGGTTGCGGTGGCACCGGGTATTGCCCGCAGGCACTCTGAGCACCCTGCAACTTGAGTGATAGCCGCGTTAGGAGGAAGGAATAATGGCTGGGATTGGCAAAAGGCTGCTTGCATGTGTGTTGTTGGCGGCGGTAGGCCTGCTCCTACTGCCCATACATTCTTTTGCTGCGACCACCGGGCAGATTAAGGGGCGTGTGACCCACAAAGACACCGGTGAGCCGGTAATCGGCGCATCCGTGCTGGTTGTGGGTACCACTCAGGGCGCTATGACCGACCTGGAAGGGTATTTCCAGATCCTCCGGGTCGATCCCGGCAACTATACTCTGCGTATTTCCCACCTGGAATTTGTTACGGTCGAAGTGTCTGATGTGATCGTAAAGATAGACGAGACTTTCGAGGCCAACCAGAAAATGACCCCAAAGATTACCGATCTGGACGAGACCATCACCGTGGTGGGCACACAGGACATCCTGGACAAATTCGTAGTCGACAGCCGCGTTACCATCAGCGCCGAGACGATCAAACAGAGGCCGGTGCAGTCGGTCGATCACCTCCTGTCGCAGGTAGCGGGAGTTCAGACGACCGCCGAAGGCGAAGTGTTTGTGCGCGGCGGCCGTGCGGGCGAGGTGGCGTACATCGTGGACGGCGTGCCGATCGGCGATCCGCTCGGAAGCGGACGCGGCCAGGTGGGTGCGAATCTGTCGCTCGTGTCAGGGTCAATTCAGGAAATCCAGATCATCAAGGACGGTTTCGATCCGGAGTATGGCAACGCCCTCTCCGGCATTGTCAACATCCGTTCATTCACCGGCGACAAGACCAACACCCGTGCAAACCTGTATTACTTGACTGACGATTTCGGCAATCAGGATCTAAATAAATACTCGCGCAATAACGATTATATGCGCTTTACCCTGTCGGGGCCGGATCCGCTGATCAGCAACCGGTTGCTCCCGGCGATCGGGCTGAACTTTCTGAAGGATCAGGAGTTCACGTACTTCCTCTATGCCGATGTGGACAAGCACGACGGCATCTATCAGATGCAGGATTTCAACACCCCGACCACCACGCGCGAATGGCCGTCGTTCGGCATTCTCGGTTTCGATGTCCCGGAGCGCCTGGCTAACCGATATCACCTGGAATCCAATTTCCGGTTTCGCCCGCGCCAGAACCTGAAGTTTGTACTCTCCTACAAGAAGTGGTACACCAAAGTAACGTTGTTCAATCGTGATAACTGGGCGTATCGCTATTCCAACCTGACGGCGCCGGTTGTCGGGATCGACGAGTCCAGCATTTCCCTGGAGACCACTCATACGGTTTCCCGCAACATGAACTATGAGGTTATCCTCTCGGTCTACGATTACGACTACAATGAGAAACCGGGGGATCCGAACAATCCTGGGAAGACCCGCGATCCGGACAAATCCTACCTCGAATCCGAATGGGAGACCTTTACTGACAGAAACGGTAACGGAGTCTACGACGCCCCCGAGCCGCTGATAAACCTTTACGGCGACACCGCCAACTATGGTAATGAATTCAACGGACCGGCGTACACTTTCGGAGAATATAATTACCACACCAACCAGCAGGGCGGTGTGCCCATAATCAGCAACTTCCGTTTCAATGACAACGGGATGATCGATTCGCTCGAAGGGGAGCCGTATGTCGATTTGAACGGCAATGGCGTTTGGGATCAGGGTGATTATCTGAACGACCGCAACGGCAACGGCATCCTGGATGCCGATCGTATCCCCACGGTCCAGACACCCCGTCAGGAGCCGTTTGTCGACGGTGACTCGGTGGTGGGGGAGCCGTTTGTTAATCTGAACGCAAACGGCGTCTATGATGCCGGCATCGACGTGTTCTTCATCGGGATTGGACCATCCAACCAGGACCTAAACCACAACGGTATCTACGACGGGCCGGGTTCGACGTGGACGCCGGGTGTGCCGTTTCTCGATCGTGACGGCGACGGCCTGTACGACCCACCAAATAACGTCTATGATCCAGGGGAGCCATTTACCGACGTGAACGGCAACGGCAAATATGACCGTGGCGGCGCCAGTACCTTCCTTGAACCGGGGACGCACGACGAGAGCGCGTTGTGGAACGAACGCACTGTTAGGCGGTACCGGGGTGAGGTCAAGCTGGTGCGGCAGATGAACCGTCACGAGGTCAAGGCCGGGTTCTTCTTCCAAAGAGAAAACCTGTATTTCGGCGAGATTGAAAGACCGTACCTATCTTATAACGGCCGAGCTGATACCCTCAACGCTTATCCTACCCGAGGTCTCTTCCGCGATTTCTACAAGTACGAGCCGGTCTCGGGCGCGATCTATATCCGTGATAAGATCGAGTATGGTTCGATGGTGGCATCGCTCGGTCTGCGCTGGGACTTCTTCCTCCAGGACACCGAGGACCTCGCTCGTGTGCTTAAGGGGGACGACCGCGGCGGTCTGATTCTCGGCGATCGCCATCGCTTTGCTCCGCGTATCGGCTTCTCGTACCCGATTTCGGACAAGGCCAAGGTGTATTTCAACTACGGCCACTTCTTCCAGTTGCCGTCGTACTACGCCATGTATCGTCGTAATACCACGAGCGCCGACCAGAACGACGTTCTCGGCAACCCGAATCTAAACTATCAGAAGACCATTCAGTATTCGTTCGGTATCAAGTATGCCATGAACGAGAACTACACGGTTGATGTCGAAGGGTACTTTAAAGACGAATTCGACAAGATCAATTCCGGAAACGTCTTTGAGGGCGAATTGACTCGCCAGCAGTACCTGAACAAGGACTACGGTCGCAGCCGCGGGTTTGAGATTACTCTTGAGCGCCGTGGCAGCGGGTATGTCAACGGGCAGGTCAGCTACGCGTATGCGTTCGCGTTCGGTAAAGACTCCAAGTCGGCGGAGCAGTTTGAGCGTGATCTGGAGTCGCGCGAGCCTCTGACTGAGGCGCCTCTGGACAACGATTACCGCCACACATTCAAAGCCGGCATCGGTATTGTAATGCCGCAGACGGTCAAACCGCGCATGTTTGGTGTTCCGATTCCGAATGGCTGGAGCCTTTCGATCGAGAGCATCATCCAGAGCGGGGCTCCGTTCACGCCGTCAAACAGGTATCCCGGTCTGGCCGGGTCTACCACCGATCCCGAGCGCAACTCGCTTCGGTTCCCCATGACCGCGGTGTTCGATATCCGGTTCACTAAAGAGTACAGCCTGGTCGGTCTTGACTGGCAGTTCATCCTGTGGGTCGAGAATCTGTTCAACCGTCGCAACGTAGTTTCGATGGCTGACGATCCAAGCTCCACCGGTCGCCCCGACACGCGGCAGAATCAGAACGGAGTCATCCTGGGTGGTACCGACTATGACAACAACCCGTACAACTGGGACTACGGCCGTCAGATTCGCTTCGGGCTTGAGGTGAGCATCTAAGACGGGGAAGTCAGTTGATGAAGATATACGAGGCAGACATGCATACACATCCAAGTCGGTTGATCCGACAGCATCGCTCCGGACCGGGAATTGCAACGGTCCTGTCACTTCTCCTGGCGGTGACAACTGTCATTCTGGCGCCGGGTCAGGCTGCTGCGCAGGCTAAAGTCGGCACCACCGGGGCGCAGTTCCTCGAGCTGGGAGTATCGGCACGCTCGATGGGGATGGCCGACGCTTTTACGGCGATTTCCAACGACGTTTCGGCCGTGTACTACAACCCGGCCGGTTTGACATCGCTTCTCGGCACTGAGATCATGGCCACCTACATCGATATGCCGGCGGGCGTCGAATACGGCTTTGCCGCCATCGGCTTCCCGCTCGAATCGGTCGGAGGCGTGCTCGGAGTCGGTGTCTACGCTCTGACATCCGGGTCGATGATCGAGCGTACCTACGCCCGCGGTGTGGACTACCCCGACGAAGGCATCTACGGCACTGGGCGCAAGTTCGCCTGGAACGACCTGGCCGTCTCGGTGGGCTACGGCCGTTATCTCACCGATCGCTTCTCGATAGGCTTCACCGTCCGCTATATCGGCGAATTCGTGCACGACTATTCGGCGAGCAGTTGGTCGGCGGATGTCGGTACCAGCTACAACACCGGCTATCGTGACTTCAAACTGGCGATGGCGATCTCGAATTTCGGCCCCGACTTGAAGTTTATCGAGAAAGCCGCCCCGCTGCCGATCAACTTCAAGTTCGGGGGATCGATCAACGTGCTCGATGGCGCCAATCATGTACTCACGGTGGTGGCCGAAGGATCGCACCCGTCGGACAACCTTGAGAAGTACAATGCCGGCGCGGAATATGTCTTTATGGAAAGATTCGCCCTGCGCGTGGGGGGGCGGTTTAATTACGATACCGATGGTTTGACGGCCGGCGCCGGAATGCGTCTGCCGTACGGTGAAGAGGGCCAGATAAGCGTTGACTACGCCTACCAGGATTTCGGCATTCTCACTGAAGTTCATCGGTTCACCATCGGATTTGCTTTTTGACGGGCTGAAGGCGGTAACATGAAACAGGTTAAAGCAAGCATAGTATTCTCCATCCTGGCCGGTCTGGCGGCGCTTTTATTCTGGCTTGGCAGTTGTGCCAAGAAGATGGAAGGCAGCGTCTATGCCAACGAAAAGCCGATTGTCTGGTTCGTAAACGTCCCGCCGGAGAACGCCCGCTCATCGGTGAACCCGATCGTCAACTGGTACGGACAGGACCGCGACGGTCAGATCGACTTCTATCGATATATGGTCGTTCGCGAAGATGTCATGGGTGATTCGCTCGGCAAACCGTCCGATTGGGATCCCACTGAGCCGGGGCAGGAGCTGACGCCGGGTGAAATCCAGCAATTCATGAGTCGGTATCTCATGAACATGCATGACTCGCTCTGGACCAAGCTCCTGGTGAGGGCGGACTACACCGATCCACACACCAGCAACATCATTCCCATGTCGGCCCAGATGGACAATCCGGTTCTGGTTTATGTTCCCCAGTTTGTCTTCGTGCAGGCTTTCGACGAGGAAGGCCTCGGGTCCGATGTGGTCTACAGGCGCTTCCTGCGCAACGACAACCCGCCGGCTACGCGAATAGTCGGCTTCATTGATGGCGTCCCGTTTATCAACTCAGTCCTGCCGACCGGCGAGGCCACCGGTATTCGCATTCGGTGGCAGGGAACTGACGTACTCGATTACCCCACCGATCCGCCGCCGTTCGAATTCGAATGGAAGCTTTTCGGGCCGTACAGCAACGCTGAGTACACTGGCCTGCTGGATTCATTCCTGGCTAAGGTGTTTATAACCACAGATGCCCGTGTGTTTCGCTTCGGCCTTCCGCCTCAGACGTACTATGACACTTTCTGGAATCCGGACAACCCTGGTCAGATTGACTCGATTGACACAATCGTCTTGGGAACGGCTCTGATCGTGTGTGACACTACGTATGAAAACGGCCAGGAGGTGGAAACCTGCGATACTATCCTTATTGATACGCTCAAGGGGAACAACATCTACGGCAACATGGACACGCTGCTGCGTGTATATGACAATGACTTCATAAGCAGCCCTTTGTACAGAGTGGCGGATAGTTCACACGATGAGTTCGGCAATGTCTGGACCACGGAGACACGGGACTCCATATACGATGTGTATCGGAACTACCCTTCCGATACTACCCAGGCCGCGAAGTTCCTATTTGTAGTGCGCTGCCGTGATGATGCACTCGTGCCCGACTTGACACCGGCCTGGAGAGGGTTTACCGTGATTAATCCGCGCCATGAGCGAGATATCCTGGTTGTCGACTTCCAGGCTTCAGCCGCCGAAAACAACGCCCGGTTGACTTCAACATTGGCGTTTTGGCAAGAGGCTGTTGACAGCTTCAAGGTGCAAACGGGGCACGACACGCTGGATTTCGTTACTGGCCAGGATTTTCATAACCACGGCGATTACGGCGGTTCATATCCGCGGGAATTCCTCGCTGACCTCCTGCGGTACAAGTTGATCGTCGTTTTCCAGGACGCAGAAGTTTCAGGAACATGGAGCAACCAAGGCCAGAAGTACCGAGACGTATTGACCGCACTGCAGACCGGCATGAGGGTCTGGGTGACCGCTCGCGTGCCTTTTGGCAACTTTCCGACGGGATCACCTTACCGTGAGGTGCCGGCTAATTCGCAATACCAATTCTACTTTGGTGTGCTGCAGTACACTTTTCCCGGCTGGAGCAGCCCTTTCTATCGCGATTCGACCAACTTCGGCTGTCCGCGCACTGAGGATTTCATCGGGACATTGTCTCTTGACGAGGATCGATGGCCGGAACTGGCGGTCGACACGAGCCTTCTCCGAATTAGGTATCGCTGGCAGGGTCGAAACTGCTTCAACCCGCCGACCCAGTTCCCATTCCAACCCTACATGGCGAACCTGGGGTCCATACCGCAGGTAGGCTGGGTTGTGCGTTCCTTTGATTCTGAAGTGATGTATCTTTACCGGTCGCTTTACGGCAATGAGCACGCTCTCGACCGTAAGCTCTCATTCCAGGGACGCCCTGTCGGAATCAGGCTGAATCGCGGCCTCTTCCGCACGGTCCACTTCAACTTCACGCCCCTTGCGCTCAAACGCGCCACTATGCAGCCCATGGTCAATGACGTGCTGAGCTGGCTGTACGACAGTTGGAAGGATCTTGAGGTGGCCAAGAAGTCGGGTCAGGAGGCGGCCCTCGCCGAAGAGCTGGGCAACCGTTACTGGGAGTGCTACTGGAAAGCTGACGGCGACAAGGAGAAGTTCTACGAACTTCTCGAAAACGCCTACTGATTTCTCGTTCTGAATTGGAATCGAAAGAGGCCGGGCAACCGGCCTCTTTTAATCGTGGGCGGCAGACCTCCCGGTCTGCCCCTTCCACATCCTTCTTCGATGCACGGGCAGACGAGGACCCGCCATCGGCGGGCCGCGCACGGAATCAGCAGGTATTAGTTGTTGGGGCACTAGAACTGAATCGAAAGAGGCCGGGTAACCAGCCTCTTTTTTTTGTCCATTACTTCGTGCCGTGACCGGTGGAAACCGCCGCGCGGACCAACTCATGATCCGGAAATCGCTTGGTGGCTTCGCGCAGCACTGAGTCCGCCTCCATCAGCCGACCCTGAGCCAGGTAACCGGCGCGCAGATTGAGATACGCTTCCACCATCAGGCTGTCGGCGATTATCGCCCGAATCGTATAATCGATCGCGTCGTTCAGACGGTTCAGGAGCGCGTAGCTGAAGCCTATCAGGTAGAATGTCTGGGCGCGCGTGCGCTCGAATTCCTTATATCCATGCCTGAATCCCGGGCCGAATGCGTCGTCATCGGTCTCGATCGGCGGCGGGGACGCAACTTCCGCGCGATAGAGCAGATCCAGCGCCCCTGCGATATCGCCGCGATTGACCAGTATCGCCGCGCCCTGGTTAAGCACTTCGAGATTATCGTCCGTGCGAACTGCTGCCAGGCCGACTTCGCTCACCACGGTTGCGGTACCGATGTGCGGGTCGAAACCAAGCGCCCGCAGTTTGACGAGATTGGAGAGCAGGTCATACGGAGCGAAGCTCAGCGACCGATCGGCCATAAGCAATGCCTGACGAGTATCGCCGGAAAGCAGACGAAGAGACGCCAGGTTCTGATACGCCTTGTGGCGCGTCGGGTGAAGATCGGCTTCACGCTCGAAGCTCTGGGCGGCAGAATCGGCCATACCCAGGCGCAAATACGCTGCGCCAAGGTTCAGATTGACGTCGGGGAATTCTGGCTCAATAGCGGCAGACTTACGGAAGTGTTCAAGCGCCCCGGCGTAATCGCTGTTCGAATAGAGGTACAGTCCGCGTGAGGTCAGACTCTGTGCGGTCCAGTGCCCTGGATAATCTACTGGTGGATTGAACGTAAACCAGCCCGCCCCGACCATACCCATTGTCAGCACTGAGGCAACCAGCGGCCGTGCTCTCGCTAAGACTGTGATTTGCACGAGCCCGGCGGCAGCCAGTATGCAGTAAAGGGGCATTAATGGGAGCCGGAAGCGGCTGTTGACGAAGAACAGCGCGACCGCGAGCATGAAGACAAGCATCGCCGCCGCCACGAATCGCACGAGGGGCTGCCGCCGCCAGCGAAGCGCGATTCCGCACAGCGCGAGGGGAAGAATCACGCCGAACACGAGCGGGTTTCGGCCCAACAGCGGAAACGCGGCGAAGTGGACCTCAAGCGAGCGTTCGTTGGGTACCTCACGATTGGCCATGAGGTATACCAGCTTGCGTGCGTAAAGCGAGAGGAAGCTACTCGGATGGGCGAGTATCCAGTCGACCGCTTTTTGTCGCCAGTAAGCCGAGACCTCACCCGGCTTCAACTTGCGGCCAAGGTCCTGCTCAGCCAGATGTGTGATCTGCCGGATTTGCCAGTTATGACCGAGAGGTTCAGGCAGCACCGCGGAAAGGCCATCGGCGCTCTCGTTGTTGCCGATATACAAGTTGATCCCCCCCTGCGACGCGACCAGCACCGGATCACCGGCTACGGCGATGTTTCGCAGGAACACCGGTGCGATACACACGGCTATACCTGACACAAGCACGATCGTTCGCCTGAGCCGCCACCAGGAACGGTGCCTCTGGCGATGATACGGCTGTTTCAGAACCACCCAAACGATCGTCGCGGCGGCAACAGCGAGGGCCGTCGGGCGGC
This sequence comes from Candidatus Zixiibacteriota bacterium, assembly GCA_040752815.1. Lineage (NCBI taxonomy): Bacteria > Pseudomonadati > Candidatus Zixiibacteriota > Candidatus Zixiibacteriota bacterium. The sequence goes on along the minus strand of JBFMGC010000015.1, from coordinate 31,003 downwards.
AGACTGACGCCAGTCCCAAGGCCAGCCCCGTGAAGAACAGGCCTCGTGGACTCTCGGTTTCGAGCCAGATAAGAAACCGCCACAGGGCGACTTGCAGCAGCAACGTGAACAGTGGATCGAGTAGCAGCTCCGATTCGAAGTAGATGGCTATCGGCAAAACTGAGTGGAGTAGAGATCCGATGAGCGCAACCGTCCCGCCGAACAGGCGCCGCCCCAGTAGGTAAGTCATCGTTACCGACGCAAGCCCGATCGCCAGTCCGAAGAGACGCCCCACCCAGAGCGATGTCCCGAACAGCGCGTATAGCAATCCCAGACCGTAAACATAGAGCGGCGCGCGAAAATACGTGGTGTCGCCAACAACGTTACGGTCGGCCAGTGACTGCGCCCAATGGTGATGATACCAGTTATCGACTGTTAGCTGATCCCAGTACGGCGATTCGTGATACTGAAAGAGGTAGAGGAGCCGAAGCGCCACCGCTAGTATAAGCACGGTGGCCAGCCAATAACCGATTCGTGAGCTTTTCCCGGGAAGATTCGCCATCACTGCAAATATAGATTCTCCACCGAGTCTGTATCCGCAAAAAGTTAGCATAGGGGTGAAGCGCGCCGGACGCCAGAGTCGGCGGTTTGCATAGGGCTGCAATCCGGTTACGGGGACGTAGTGAGACATGGGGAGGCGCGCAGCGCTGTATCGCGTTGCCATACAGCGAGATATGAGCAGACCGCGGGCATCATGCGCAGCGCTTTGCGGGCACTGTCTCGCCGCCGCCGGCGGCACCACCTTTGCACTGAGGAGGGCCGGAAAAGATAAAGGAGCCCCGATGACACTCTTCAGCCGGCCGATCAACAGCTTTGGGATAACGGCTCTCGCCACGATCGTTTTCTGTTTTGGCTCAGGGGCAAGCGTCGATGCAGCGCCCGACCTGGCCTGGCTGGGCGAGCCGGAGTATACATCATCGTCGTCTATCACTGTTCTCGTCTTTCTTGACGACCGAGGGCTCACGGATCAGGTACAGAAACTGTCTTCGCCCCGGATGACTCGTGATCTGAGGATCAAATCGGTCAGCGAACGGCTCAAGTCGTTCGTTACACATGAGGGACAAGCTGTCGTTGACTTTGTCCGTCAGAAGTCGCAAGGGGAAAGCCGCCGCTTCTGGATCGTCCCGGCCTATCAGGTCACTCTAAGTCCAGGCGACATCAAAACGCTGGCCGCAATGCCGGACGTGGCGAACATTGTCCCGGATCAACCTGTTGACTTGATTGAGCCTGTCGAGATAAAGTCGGCCCAGTCGGCCGCAATGACCAGTTCTGTGCACGTTCGCCTGATGAATATTCCGTACCTTTGGGGTCGCGGTATCACCGGCCTTGGGCGGCTCGTATGTTCGTTTGACACGGGTGTCGAAAAAGACCATCCGGCCTTATCAGGCAACTGGCGTGGCAATCACGCGCCGCTCTCCTCGGCCTGGTTTTCGACCATATCTCCCGATGACACCCCTTATGACAAAGCTGACCACGGCACGCACACTATGGGCACGATGGTCGGTATCGAAGGCACCGACACTATCGGCGTCGCGCCGGGCGCCGAGTGGATTACCGCGGGAGTGATCGATCAGGGGAAATCGCTCTCCGGAACTTTCGCCGACATTCTGAGCGCCTATCAGTGGGCACTGGATCCCGATGGCAACCCGGCGACTACCGACGATGTCCCCGACGTCATCCTCAATAGTTGGGGCGTACCGGCGTCGCTCTTCAGCCCCTGCGATCAGACTTTCTTTGCGGCGATTGACAACGTCGAAGCGGCCGGGATCGTCTGTGTCTTCTCGGCGGGTAACGAAGGCCCGGCGGGTTCATCGCTACGTAACCCGGCATCACGCGCCTCATCGCCGCTGAACGCATTCGCCGTGGGTGCGGTGGACAACTCCAAGGTCATCGCCAGTTTCTCGTCACGCGGTCCCGGCGGCTGCGGGTTAACCGAGGTCAAGCCGGAGATTGTCGCGCCGGGAGTCAACGTGCGGTCGGCCTCAAAAGCGGGCGGTTACAAGCTGATGAGCGGCACCTCGATGGCCGCGCCGTTTATCGCCGGGCTGGTGGCGCTCTGCCGCCAGTATAATCCCGATGCCACGGTGGAAGAGATCAAGTGGGCCATCATCAATTCAGCCGAGGACTTGGGACCGGCCGGTGAAGACAACGCCTACGGTTTCGGCCTGCCGGACGCGTCACGTATACTCAATTATCTTACTGATCCGGTGGCCCCTCATTTCCGTCTCGCCGGGTATGCCATTGGCGGCGATGGGGTCGGGCTGCCGGGCGAGACTTTCGATCTTCGTTTCACCCTCACCCGAACGACCGGTTCGGTGGAAAGCGTGGACGCAGCGGTGATCGCTCCGAGCGGTTCGGGTGTCACCATGCTGAGCAATTCGGTGACCTTCTACTTCGGCGTTTCTGGGACGACGTCGATAGGTTCAGGCTCATTCACGCTGAGGTTTGACCCGTCGCTCATACACGGCGATACCGCCCACCTCGGGCTGCAAATCACCGGCGTATTCGGTGAGATCTATGACAACCTGCCGTTTGCCCTGCCGATAGGCTATCCTCCGCACGGCGCGACCGCCGTTCATGAGGCCGGATCGCTGCGATTCACGGTCTCCGACTTTGGTCAATACGGATTCGCGCCGGGCTCCGTGTACAACCTGGGTCGTGCGGGTTTTCGTTATGACGGCAGCGAGAATCTGCTGTACGAAGCGGGCATCATTATCGGGCGGAACGCCCTGCAGTTGTCGTCTTCGATCCGCAACCAAAGCGGTGAATTCACACCGTCCGACTTTGCCCCGACCACGCCCCTCACCGATGAGTGGACCGGCCCCGATGGCGCATTGTATCGCTCGGCGCGGTATGTCGATGATTACGCCGAAGTGTCGATCCCGGTGGCTATCACCCAGCACACGGCCGATTATGCCTCGGTCGGTGAGGACGGCATTATCATCATCAGGTACCGGCTCGTGAACACATCGCTGACAACTCTGACAGACCTGTATTTCGGCTTCATGTCGGATTTTGATCTGGCGGGCGGCTCCGAAACAGTGGTATACGACGCCTCCCTCAGGCTGCTGACTCAGTCGGGTGGTTCGGGACCGCTTGTCGGACTGGTGGGTGTCTCGGATTCATTTCGCTATACGACTATGGCCAACGGACAATCCAAACTGGGCTTTACCCGGACTCAGCTTTACGGTTTGATCTCCGCGCCTGTTAACACCGACTATTCAGGGGCAGGGGACCTGCTGACAATACTGAACAGCGGCCCGTTCCGACTGGCGCCGGGCGATTCGGTCGAGGTGGCGCTGGCGCTGGTCGCGGCCGCGTCGTCCTCAGAGCTGCGCGAACGGGCGGTGCGAGCGCGCGACATATATCTGTCGCCGACTATTGTCGACTACCCCGGTGATGGTTTACCCGGCGGGTTTATGCTCCACCAGAACTATCCTAACCCGTTCAATCCGAACACGACAATCGCCTTTGATCTTCCTCTCTCCGGCCAGGTTTCACTTGAGATTTTCAACATCCTCGGACAGCAGGTGAGGACGCTTCATTCCGGATGGCTGGCTGCGGGAACCCATCGCGCTGAGTGGGACGGTCGAGCGGCTCACGGAGGCGAGGTGGCGTCTGGAGTCTATTTCTATCGCCTTGTGGCCGAGCAATACGTCCAGAGCCGCAAAATGGTTCTTTTGCGCTAAGCGCCCCTCGGGTATATTTGCCGTCAGAACATTTTTGCTACGGTGCGGTTCTAATCTCGTTAATAAGATGAGAAGAAATACCGCCGGACCAAGGAATTGACTATGTCGTCCAGGATTCACATCGTCGGTTTAGCAGCTATGGCTGCAATTCTGGCTGCCCCCGCCAAAGGGGTCGTGCCGCCGTCACCCGAGGCCAAAGCTAAGTTCATTGCGGAAGGTACTTGGGAGGAGAAAGCGGCCATCCTGCGTGCCTTTCAGACGTCAATCCCACCGGATTGGTACGAATCCGGTTCAGCCGCGCATAAAGAAATGTTCCGCGCCAACGCGGTCGCCAGTCCGGACAACCCGGTAACTTTTCGCGTTTGCGTGCTGCTGGTCGAGTTTCCCGATTTCAAACACGATGATGCCCAATACTTCATCCCCGGCGGTGGATCGCAACCCTGCTACACCGTCGGCACTCCGTTTCGTTTTGACTCTCTATTGTTTTCGGAGCAGGCCACGGACTCAGTCTTCAACCCTACCGGCTCCATGACCGAATACTATCTGGAAATCTCCTACGGCAACTACTACATCGTGGGCGACGTGCAGCCGTGGGTAGAAGCGCCGGATACGTATGCCTCATATGTCGGCTCCGGTAGCGGTCTCGGTGGTGGCGGCGCGCGTCTGGCCCACGATGCCGTCATCGCAGCCGACGATGCCGGTGTCAACTTTCAGCCCTACGGCAACGGTGGGTCGAGCGTTCGTGGCCTAATAATCATCCATGCCGGACCGGGAGCTGAGCAGCGCGCTTATGGTATCTGGTCGCACAGTTCGAGCATGAGCCCCGGCGTGTCAGTCGACGGCGTAAGTCTGAGCCGTTACGCCATGCAGCCGGAGGAAACAGTCGGCAGCGACGAAATCTCCAGTGTGGGCGTGTTTTGCCACGAATGGGGACACGTGCTGGGGGCGGCGGATTACTACGACCCGGCTTACAACCTCGGCTCCGAAGGTCTCGGCAGTTGGTGTCTTATGGCCGGCGGAAGCTGGAACAACGGCGGGCGCCGGCCGGCTCACCCCAACGGCTGGGTGAGAACTCAGGATTTCGGCTTTGCCAACTTGCAGGTACTTCTTCAAAACATCCGGCAGGCGGAGATCCCGCAGGTGGAAACCTCCCCGACTGTGTTCATGCTCAAGATGAACCCGAGCGGGCCAAATCCTCAATTCTGGATTGTCGAAAACCGCCAGCGGGTCGGATTTGACTCGTTCCTGCCAGGGGGCGGACTGTTGATTTATCATTACGATGTCGACGGCAGCCAGTCGACACCGGACCGGTATCGTCTGGCGGTGGAGGAAGCCGATGGACGCCGCGATCTGGCGTTTGGCGGCAGCGGCGGCCAGGCAAGCGATCCGTTTCCGGGGTTTCCGACCAACAATCGGAATTTCCACAATTACACAACCCCGAATTCGAAAACGAACGACAGCGGCGCCACCCAGGTCAGCGTGCTGAACATCTCCGACTCCGGCCCGAACATGCGCGCCGATCTCAATATTTATCACGCCATACCCTGGCTGCTTCTGGACGGTGACTCGCTCGACGTATTCGACTCCCCCGGCGGCAACGGCGACGGGATCTACGGTCAGGGCGAGACGCTTGACATCTATCTCGAAGTCCGGAACATCATGAAGGAGACTTACTGGCCAACACTTCATCTGGATGTGAGCAATCCCGATCTGGAGATTCTGACGAACGACAAGAACATGGGTGTCGCACTGAATCCGGCAACCGTAACGAACCGCAACTTCGAGCCGATTCGGGTGCGCATTCCCGATGAGTTTATCTCATCGTTGGTCACGTTCACGTTAACGGTGATTTCGGACAGCACGCTGAGCACCAACGACAACACATTTAGGAATACATTTGAGTTTGAAATCCGGATTGGCGCCGGCGCCCAGGTGCTCTTGGTGGATGATGACAACGGTGATGGAATCGACCGTTCCTATCGTGATGCGCTGGATCGTATGGGTTTGTTGTATGATCGGTGGGACAAAAAGGTACAGGGCTCACCGGTGTATGCGAGTCTGACTCAGTATCCGGTAGTCTTTTGGATGACCGGATCGTATTGGCCGGGGCAAAGCTACGGTGGGACGCTGACAAGCGCCGATGTCACTTATTTGAAAGCTCTGCTGGACAACGGCGGCAATCTTCTAATGGCCAGTCCCGCGGCGCCGGTGCAGCTCCGCACGCTTGATTCGGCGTTCATGGCCGACTACCTGCATGCAAATGTGACCGGCTCGGCCGGTTCGGTGACCACCCGTACTTTCCTCGGTGCGGTGAATAATATCGTTGGCGGGGGCCTGAAATATACCACGCGCAACGGAATCATATGGGATGAAACCACGCCGATAATGCAGCCGATGAACGGCGGCCAGGCCGTGTTCACGCTTATCGGGCAGACCGGTACGGGTAACTTCGGCAACTGCGGCATCATCTACGACGGCAGTTATCGCAGCGTGTTTCTGTCGTTCGCGGTCGAGTATCTCGACAGCGCCCTGATGGCCTCTGGATGGGCCCCGCCGGATTCGCTGATCAACCGGGTTGTGCGCTTTTTCGTGCGCGGTGCGGCGACCGCGGTCGACGACCAGCCCACCGACAACCTCCTGCCGTCCGGGTTCACCCTTGATCAGAATTATCCGAATCCGTTCAACCCGAGCACAACTATCAGTTACCAACTGAGTGAAGTGGGGAGTACGACGCTTACTGTTTACAACGTGCTCGGACAGCGTGTTGCCACGCTGCTGGATCAGGTTCAGGGGCCGGGCCAGTATCGAGTCGAGTGGCGGGGGAGAGACGACCGTGGCTCGCAAGTGGCGTCGGGGGTCTACTTTTACCGGCTTACCTACGGCGCGGATTCGCAGACAAAGAAGATGATGCTTGTGAAATAATTACCTTCCGGTCTACGTATTCACAGCGGCCGGTCAACCGATAGTTGGCCGGCCGTAATCTATTGAGCAGCATTTTCTTATCTCCCTAGCAAAACTCCGGATAAAATCTCCCCTCAAGGTCTTGACAAACCCGCCGATCCATATATCTTGAGCTAAGTGAAAATGAATTTCGTTTTCATTTAGGTAGAAGAGATGAAATCGGAATTCAACTAGCGACGGACCGAGTTAGATGCGAGAGTTTCTCCGAACCAAAGGCTACAAGATGACTTCCCAGAGAGAGCTCATCTTCCGCTCGTTTTTCGAGATGGACAAACATGTCTCGGTTGACGAGCTGTATGACAGGGTGCGGAAGAAAGATGCGTCGGTCGGCTACAGCACAGTCTGGCGCAACATGAAGTTGATCTGCCAGGTGGGGCTGGCATCGGAGGTGAATGTCGGCGACGGGGTCACCCGCTATGATCGGGTCAGCGACGCCCCACACGGCCATCTGTACTGCCTCGGCTGCCGAAGTCTCGTGGAGTTCGATGCTGCCCAGGTGCTCGACTTCCTGTCCACAACCGCCAGCAATCATAGTTTTGTTGCCGAGGGGTTTAAGATCGAAATTCAGGGGTATTGTGCCGCGTGCCGCGATACGCAGCGCCGAAGGAATGAACTCGGCGCTCCTGTACGTGCTGGAAAGAGATCATCGGTAGAAAAGAGTGGACAGCTATGACATATCTTGACAAACTCGCCCCCGGCCAGAGCGCCCGTGTGATCGGCTATGTTACCGATGGCCCGGTGTGCCGTCGCCTCGCGGAACTCGGTCTGACCCCCGGTCGTGAGATTAAGTACCTGCGCGATGCCCCGCTCAAAGACCCGCTCCAGATTCAGATCGGCCGGGGCAGTCTTTCGCTTCGCCACGAGCAGGCGGCGCTCGTGATGGTCGAACTGGATGAGAAGTAGCGCTCCGGCGCTGCCGTTTCGGCCATGAGCCACCGGCTTTCCCCAGATATCATGTCCCGGGAGACGACGGTTGCCATTTGCGGCAATCCCAATTGCGGCAAGACTACGCTTTTTAACGCTCTGACCGGCCTCAGCCAACGGGTCGGCAATTATCCGGGTGTAACGGTCGAACGCACAATCGGCGCGTTTGAAGTGCCGGGGCAGATCGTCCGCCGCTTCAACCTGGTTGATACACCCGGCAGCTACTCACTTTCCGCTTTCTCACCCGACGAGTATATCGCCACCCGAGTATTGAGTGGCGACATCGAAGGCGATGCCCGCCCGGATATTATCCTGTGCGTAATTGACGCCACCAATCTGGAACGCGGCCTGTACTTGTTGTTTCAAGTTGTCAAAGTCGGCCGTCCGGTGGTGGTGGCGCTGAACATGATGGACCTGGCCGAGCGCCACGGCACCCGGATTGATACTACTCGCCTGGGCCAGTTGCTCCCCGGCATCCCGATTGTGCCGGTAGTGGCCAGCAGAGAGCAGGGGATTGATCGACTAAAGGCAGTCATCGCGTCGATCATCCCCGAACAGACACCTCTCCCTCTGAATGCCTACGACGAAGTAGTTCTCCGCGTGGCAAGCCGCCTCCGCGAGGTTGCAACCGACGGCAATCGCACGGAGGCCCAGTGGATACGGGTACTGTTTGATCGCGGCGGCCCGGCTGAGAAGTCGTTTTTGAGCGCGGAGGGAGATGGCAAGCGCTCTGTGCTTGAAGGATACCGGAGCGAAGTCACCGCCCGGTTTGGTGCGCTGTCGGTGGGAGAGACCCGCCCCCTGACAGAGCGGGCCTCGCAGATTGCCCATGAGGTAATAAGCGAAGCGGCGGTTGTGCGACTTACTCGATCGGAGCGGGTGGACCGGTTCCTTCTGCACCCCCTGTTGGGTCCGCTGATTCTGCTCGCGGTCATGGTGTTCATGTTTCAGTCGGTCTTTAGTTGGGCCGAACCGGCGATGAATCTGATCGACTCTCAGTTTGGCGCTCTCGGCGCCTATGTGAGCGGGTTGATGGCTGATGGGCCGATTCGCTCGCTGCTGGTCGATGGCGTAATTGGCGGAGTCGGTTCGGTGCTGGTCTTCCTTCCTCAGATAATCATTCTCTTTCTGTTTATCGCCATTCTCGAAGATTCCGGTTACATGCCCCGGGCAGCATTTCTGGTCGACCGTCTGTTCGGATGGTGCGGACTGTCCGGGAAGTCGTTCGTGCCGCTCCTTTCATCATTTGCCTGCGCGGTGCCGGGAATCATGGCCACCCGCACTATCGAAAACCGCAAGCTGCGCATCATGACGATCCTGGTCGCGCCGCTCATGAGTTGCTCCGCGCGCTTGCCGGTGTACGCTATTATGATAGCGGCATTCATCCCGCACGAAGCCTACCTCGGCATATTTAATTCCCGTGGCCTGGTACTGACAGGGTTGTATGCCCTGGGTATGGTAACAGCCATCATAGTCGCGTTTATTCTCAATCGGGTGATTTATCACCAGGAGCGTGCAACCTTTATGATGGCGATGCCGTCGTACACGATTCCCACTCCGCGCTCGATACTCATTCGCATCACGAATCGCGTGAAGTCGTTCCTGGAGCGGGCCGGGACGGTAATCCTGGCAATCACAATTGTCATCTGGGCTTTGAGCTATTACCCGCGTTCCGAAGCTCTCACGCCGGCATTTGAGGCTCGCGCGGAGACCGTCCGACAGGTCTATGCCACGCAGGGTCAGGCGGGCAGCGCCGCCGAGCAGGCTGAACTGGCTGCCCTGAAAGACGAACAGGCCGGAGCTTACATCCGGAATTCATACTTTGGCCGGGCGGGCAGACTGGTCGCGCCGGCTTTTGAGCCGCTGGGCTGGGACTGGAAGATCACCATGGCCACGCTGGCGTCGTTTCCTGCCAGAGAGGTGATTATTGCTACGCTCGGCACGATTTACAATCTGGGGACCGAGCAAGACGAGACTTCGTCGCCGCTGACCGAGAAGATGCGTCAGGCGCGGTGGGAATCAGGCCCGCGCGAGGGCATGCCGGTGTTTGGCCCGGCTGTGGCGCTGTCGGTCATGGTCTTCTTCGCGCTGTGCGCACAGTGCGGCGCGACGCTCGTGACTATCCGCCATGAGACAGGACGATGGAGGTACCCGGTCATTGCGTTTGTTTATATGACCGGGCTGGCGTATCTGGCGGCGATGGCAACCTATCAGCTTTTCAGCAGAGCGGGGCTGTGATGGCAGATTTCTGGCAGAACATTATGGTGATGGCCTTGCTGGCAGGGGCTGTGGTCTACCTGGGGCACCGCTTTGTCACCTGGCACAGGAGGCGTCGTGCCTGTTCCGAGTGCCGCCTGGTGCAGGCGGTGCCGCCTAGGGACCAAGGGTCCGGATCGAGTCAGTCCTCGAATTGACTTCGTAATTGAATCTCCGCTATATTCGCAGCATGGAAATGACCCTGATCGCCCGGGATCAGGCCCGATTGCTGGCCGTCGTGACTCCGTCTCAAACTCTGACCGGCAGGGTTCCGTCCCTGGCGCCTTTTCACCGTTGCGGGGAGCAACGTGGGTCGATACGGTGCGTTGCAACGCCGGGGTCTCGACGACTTCTTGTCGGGACCACAAGGGTCCCGACCAGCTTCTTCGCCGTCTCATACAACCGGGCAGCCTCGGGAGGTCTGCCGCGCACCGTCATTAGACACCAGTCATGATTAGCGCCACACCCATGCTCCTCGGCCATTACCGGCCGCTCGATTCGTACTTGCACCGCCTCGATGCCCGCGCCAAGCTGGCGCCGGTGGTCGCAGTCATGATTCTCGGTCTGCTCACCGACTCGATCCTGTTCTATCTTGTGGTGTTGTCTGCCTTGCTGGCCGGGTTGATGGCCTCAGGAATTGCTCCCGGCGTAATTGGTCGAAACTTCCGGCCCGTGCTCATTCTCGTGGCAATTACTTTTGTATATCATCTGATCTTTTCCGGACACGACAGCCGTCCCGTTTTCGAGCTATTCGGCTGGACAGTGCGGGAGGAGGCGCTCTCCAGAGCGGCCTTCTTTTCGCTCCGCCTGCTGTTATTTGTCAGTGTGGTGTTTCTCGTTACGCTGACCAGTTCGCCGTCGGACCTGGCCGAGGCGGTCGCGAAACTACTTCGGCCTTTGAAAAAACTCCGCGTGCCCGCGGACGATATCGGCCTGGTGCTTTTCATTGCGATTCGCTTCATACCGATACTGCACCAGGAGTTTCTCACAATCCGCAACGCGCAGATTATACGAGGCGTCGATTTCAGCGGTAACCTCCTCGCCCGCGCCCGAAAAACGACGTCAATTATCATCCCGGTTTTAGTGGCCGCGATCAGCCGAGCCGATGAACTGGCGCTGGCGATGGAAGCTCGCGGCTATCGGAGCGGCGAACCGCGCACGTTCTTCACGCGCACCCGGTTTGATCTGAGTTCAGCCCTCTTTGCGCTGGGCACCACCGTAGCTTTGCTGATCCTTTTTGGGGCAACCCGCGCGTGAGCGATCTCAAAAACATCCGCCTCCTGATCGAGTACGAGGGCACGGCGTATTCCGGGTGGCAAATTCAGGATAACGGCGACACGATACAGGGACGTCTCACCGACGCGATCTTCAGGACCACCGGTCAACGGGTCAACCTGATTGGAGCCGGGCGCACCGACGCCGGCGTGCACGCGCTGGGACAAGTTGCTAATTTCCTGATTGATCATCGTCTCGAGCCGGAGCGCTATGCGCCCGCGCTGAATTACTACCTGCGTGGCGATATACGCGTGCTTTCATCCGCCGAAGTCCCGGAAGGTTTTCATGCCCGTTTCAGCGCCAAATCGAGACAGTATCGCTATCTCGTGTCGCACGAAGTTTCCGCCCTGTACCGGAATCTTCGGTACCAGTTTCGGCAGCATGTTGACTTCGGGCGTCTTCAGGATGCGGCGGCGAAAGTGCTCGGAGAGCGCGATTTCTCGCCCTTTTGTGTGGTAGCGTCGCGCAAGGAAAACAATGTCTGCCGGGTGGAGCATTCCCGCTGGTATCGATATGGTCCGCTCATGGTGTATGAAATCAGGGCGAATCGGTTTCTGCACGGCATGGTCCGTTCGCTGGTCGGCGCGATGCTCAACCAGACGACGCTTGATCCCGACGACAACGAGCTCAACTTGACACCCGAGACGTTTTCGGATATGTTGTCCACTCCGAACGGACGACGAGTGGCCTTTACCGCTCCGGCCTGCGGGCTGTACTTGGTAAGGGTGATCTACTGAGCGAAGGAGACGCTTTGAAATTCTTCATTGACACTGCCAACCTCGACGAAATCAGAGAAGCCGCCGCCATGGGCATTCTCGACGGCGTGACCACGAATCCGTCGCTGGCCGCCAAAGAAACGCGGCCGTACCGCGAGCTGCTCTCGGAGATCTGCAGGATCGTCGACGGCCCCGTCTCTGCCGAGGTCATCGCCACTGACGCCGCCGGAATGATCCGTGAGGCCGAAGAGCTGGTCAGGATCGCGGATAACATCGTTGTCAAGATTCCAACTATTCTGGACGGCCTGACGGCAATCAAGACGCTTCATGATCGGGGCATAAAGACCAACGCCACCCTTGTGTTTTCTCCGTCGCAGGCCCTGCTTGTCGCCAAGGCCGGCGCGTCGTATGTTTCGCCGTTCGTGGGGCGTCTCGATGACGTTTCATCGGACGGCATGGCGCTTATCGCCGACATCGTGCAGATATATTCCAACTACGTCTTTCAGACCGAAGTGCTGGTAGCCTCGGTGCGGAATCCGATGCACGTGGTCGAGGCGGCCCGTATCGGCGCCGACGTGTGCACCATGCCTCTTGGTGTGATCAGACAGCTCATCCAGCATCCGCTGACCGATATCGGACTTCAAAAGTTTTTGGACGATTTCAAGAAAGCGCCCAAAGCAAGATGATAGAGCGATACACACTACCGGAAATGGGGGCGGTCTGGGCCGAGCAGTCCAAGTTTCAGACCTGGCTTGATGTGGAGGTGGCCGCGGCCCGCGCGATGGCACGTTACAAGATTATTCCTGCCGCAGCGGCTAAGACCATCGCCGCGAAAGCGAAGTTCGATGTAAAGCGAATAAATGAGATCGAGGCCGAAGTCAACCACGACGTGATCGCGTTCCTCACTTCCGTCTCGGAATTCGTCGGCGAACCGGCCAAGTATCTTCATTTCGGGATGACATCGTCCGACGTGCTCGACACCGCTCTCTCTCTGCAGTTGAAGCGGGCCTCGGCGCTGATCGATAAGAAACTTGTGGCCGTGCTTCGGCAAATCAAACGACTCGCGAGGCGATACGAATACACATCCTGTATCGGCAGAACTCACGGGGTACTGGCAGAGCCGACTACGCTTGGCCTGAAGTTCGCCGTCTGGTACGCCGAATTGCAGCGTCGACGCGAACACTTCCTCAAAGCTGTTGAAACCATATCGGTAGGCGCCATTTCAGGCGCGGTGGGCAATTATGCGAATCTTGATCCCAAAGTCGAACAGGATGTCTGCAAGCGGCTCGGCCTGAAACCGGCCCCGGTGTCCACGCAGGTGATCCAGCGCGACCGCCATGCGGAATACATATGTTCGCTGGCTCTGATTGGATCATCGCTGGAGAAATTCGCCACGGAGATCCGCAATCTGCAGCGAACTGAAATCGGTGAACTCTCCGAGGGTTTTGCCAGGGGCCAAAAAGGCTCCTCGGCCATGCCGCACAAACGGAATCCGATCACTGCTGAGCGGATTTGCGGGATTGCGCGTCTTCTGCGCGGGTACGCGGTGCCGGCGATGGAAAACGTACCGCTGTGGCACGAGAGAGACATTGCGCATTCGTCGGTCGAACGTGTGATAATCCCCGACGCGACGATCATCCTTGACTACGGACTTCAGAAATTCTCCGATGTACTTAAAGGTCTGGTAGTGGACGAGAAACGGATGCTGGAGAATATCTACTATCGCGGCGGATTGGTGTTCTCACAGCGAGTGTTGTTGAAACTGACCGGGCCGGTGGGCTCGCGCGAGAAGGCATATCGTATGGTCCAGCGCAACGCCATGGCCGCGCAAAGCGGCCACGGGCTGTTCCGTGATCTGCTCTTGAAAGACGCCGAGGTGATGTCGTACCTGAACCAGCCGGACATCGATGAATGTTTTGACCTTAAGTATTACACTCGGCATGTCGAGCAGATTTTCAGAAGGGTGTTCGGCCGATGATCGCCCGCGATGGCTGGACGCTCATCCTGGTTGGGTTCCTGCTCACGATTGTCGCGCTCTGGGCGGCCACGCGATGGGACAGCCGCGGCCTTTTTGCCGCGAGCGTGGTTCTGGCCATCGCAACACTGTTCACGGTATATTTCTTTCGCGATCCGGAACGCGCTATTCCGTCCGGGTCGAACCTGCTGGTTGCGCCCGCGGACGGCCGTGTGGTAAAGATCGATACGCTGGCGAATCATCAATTTGTCGGTGAGCGGACAATACAGGTATCGATCTTTCTGTCGGTTTTCGATGTTCATGTCAATCGAGTTCCCTGTTCGGGCAGGATCGAATATGTAAAGCGGAATCCCGGTAAGTTTATCGCGGCCTTCAAGGACAAAGCCTCCGAAGAAAACGAGCAGACTGAGATTGGGATGTTGACCCAGACGGGCAGGCGTATCGCCTTCAAGCAGATTGCCGGCGTTATTGCCCGGCGCATTGTCTGCCGATTATCAGAGGGGACTCTGGTCAGCAGCGGCGACCGGTTCGGAATGATCAAGTTCGGCTCGCGCGCCGATCTGCTTCTGCCCGCGGACACAAAAGTCACGGTTAAGGTCGGCGACCATGTACAAGGCGGTACGACCATAATGGGCTGCCTCGGCACAGCCACCCCAGCGTCGGCTTCTCCGGAACCCCCCGGGAGGGATCGTGCACAATTATAAAGGCATATTCCCCGGTGTTTTCACGATGGGGAATGTGGTCTGTGGCTTTCTGTCTATTCTGTCTGCGCTCGAAGGTCATGTCACTGCGGCTTGCTGGTTTGTGGTGCTGGCTGGAGTGGCCGATGTGCTCGACGGCAAGGCGGCGCGTATCGCCGGAGCGACCTCGCAGTTCGGTGTCGAACTTGATTCGTTAGCCGATTTTCTGTCGTTCGGCGCCGCTCCGGCGGTGCTGGTGTACTCGGTTCGTCTCAATGCGCTCGGAAAGCTGGGACTGATCATTTCCATCATGTACATAATGGCCGCCGCATACCGCCTCGCCCGGTACAATATCATGGCCGATAGCGAGGAGAAGCGTGATTTTGTGGGCATGCCGGTTCCGCTGGCCGCTTTCGGACTTGTCTCCTATATCATCTTCAGCTACAACCTTTGGGGTGAGCTTCGCTACGAAGACGTACTGGTGACCATGATTGCGGTGTTCTCGTTTGTGATGGTTTCGCAGATACAATACGACACCTGGCCGGAGACCTTCTCCACGCGCTGGGAACGCATCAAAGCTCTTGCCCTGGTTGTGGCGGTAATTGGACTGGTGATCCGGCCAAGACTGCTGTTGTTTCCGATGGTGGCCGCATATATATTGTTCGGGTTGGCTCGCGAGGCCTACCGGCTTTTTTATGTCGGTGTCGGCAAAGTGACCGGGCGGCCGTATGGGCGACGCAAAACCGATAGAAAGATCATTGATGAGTCAGAATAAACGCGCCATTGTTTATGTGAAACTGAAAGACGGTGTTCTCGACCCCCAGGGCGTTACGATTCAAAAGGCCCTGAATCAGATGGGGTACCACGATTTCGTGTCGGTGCGCTCCGGGAAGTTTTTCGAGCTGGAAATCCAGCCCGGAGCCGACGGTGTCGACCGGCAAATACAGGAAGTCTGCTCCAAGCTTCTGGCTAACCCGGTGATTGAGAAATTCGAGATCGAGCACATTTCATGAAATTCGGCATCGTCACGTTTCCGGGATCGAACTGCGACTACGACGCGTACGCCGCCGTCAGGCACGTGCTCGGCGAAGAGGTCGAGTTTCTCTGGCACAGATCATCGGACTTACTCGGCTGCGATGTGATCATCCTCCCCGGGGGATTCTCCTACGGTGATTATCTAAGGGCCGGAGCTATAGCCCGCTTCTCGCCGATCATGCAGGAGGTCGTCCGGTTTGCCAACTCGGGCGGAATCGTAGCGGGCATCTGTAACGGATTCCAGGTTTTGACCGAGGCCGGCCTTCTGCCCGGAGCGCTCATTCGCAACGCCCACCTTCGCTTCAGCGGGAAGTTTGTCTGCATCCGAGTAGAGGATGACAGTACGCCGTTCACCTGTGAGTGCCGCAAGGGAGAAGTGTTGAAGGTTCCTATCGCCCACGGTGAAGGTAGCTACTGTCATTTAGATGAAGATATCCGGAGACTGGAAGACGCCGGCCAGGTAGTGTTTCGCTATGTCGACTCGAGCGGCCGAGTAACCGGGACGGCCAATCCAAACGGCTCGCTCAATAATATCGCCGGCATCCGCAACGCCGAAGGCAACGTGCTCGGTATGATGCCGCATCCCGAACGGGCGGTCGAAGAGATACTCGGCTCGGTAGACGGTCTCAAAGTGTTTCGATCACTGCGAAGCCGGTGCCGAACCGCAAGTCTGGGGCAAACGATATGATGAAGCGACGTGAGGTCGTGTTTCTGACCACGGCACTGATTCTAGGGGCGGTCCTTGGCGGACTGCTGGGCGACATTATCGGGACATTTTTACCCGAAGGTGCCGCCAAAACGGTTTTCGCCAAGTCGATCCAGCTCGGCATCGGTCCCAGCGAGTTCCACTTTTATACGATTTCGTTTACGCTGGGCTTCCACTTCAAGGTTAACTTTATGTCTCTGCTGATAATTTTATTAGTGATCATTTACTTTAGATGGTGGTACTTGTAGGCGAGATATGCCTACGGAGGTCTGAGATATGTTCGGATTAGGACCATGGGAACTGTTGCTGATATTCCTTGCGATTCTGCTCCTGTTCGGCGCCAAGCGCCTGCCGGAGCTGGCGCAGGGATTGGGCAAGGGTATCAGGGAATTCAAGAGAGCGATGAAAGACACCGGCGACGAGATCAAAAGCCCGATCGATATGCAGAACAAGCCGCCGGAGGACTCGTCGCAATTGCCTCACAAACCTAACGACAAGCATTGACAAAAGCGGACCGGATATGGGCGCTGTATTCACTCGCGACGATCTGGATCGGATCAGCAGACTGCTTGGGGCTGAGAAAGCTACCGACGAGAAAGACCATTTCCGCCTCAAGGTTGCCAATCAGGAAGAGAAGCGGATTCTCATTCTCGAGGTATATCCGGAAGTTGATCTGGGTAAAACGCGCGGCATGCTCGTCGTAGTCTATACCGGCAACTCCCACTTGCAGCTTCACAATTGCTCCGGATATGTGGTCTCCGAAGAGCTCGGTGAAGTTACTTTTGTCGCCGAAACCGCCAACAAGCTTTCCGGGCTGGTGGTCGAAAAAGGGGCTTCGTGCTCGCTCTACGCCGCCATCAATCGGGAATTAATCTCCTCTGACTTTACAACCCTGGGTGTCGAAGTGATGCTTTCGGGGGTGGCTATGTCGCTGGCCGAGGACGTGCTCGGCGGCGATAAGGGCGACGCGGAGAAATAAGAGAAAGTAAAAAGGGAGCTCGCTCCGTTGGGCGACCCTGCCCGATGGTGTTTTCTCCTTGTGCGGTGAAGCGGGCGAGTGGCAGAACCACAGCTGTCGCTCGCTAACGCTCGCTCCGCTCGGGTTCTGCCCTACGATTTTACTTGGGTTCTGCCCTACGCTTTTGACGGTTGCTTCTTCGGACGAGTAACCAAAAAAAGCCGCCGCGCCCGAAAGCACGGCGGCTTTGCATTCTCCCCTCAGTGAACGAACGATTCTACGAAATCATGAAGATCGACAATTATCTCTGACGCCTTCTGATACCGCTCGGCCGGCTCTTTCTTCAGCGCCTTGGCGATAATATGGTCGAACAGCAGCGGGATCTGCGGTTTGACGCTCGATGGCTTCTCCGGCTCGTGGTTGAGGATGGCGTACATCAGCGAGGTCAGGTTTTCGCCCTTGAACGGCCGTTTGCCCAGGAGCATCTCGTACATCATCACGCCGAGCGAAAATAGATCTGCGCGGCGGTCAATTTCCCGGCCACGGAGCTGTTCAGGCGAAATGTAATTGGGCGTACCCATGGCGATACCGGTTTTGGTCATCGAGTTCGAATCAACACGCGCGATTCCAAAATCCATGACCTTCACTCGGTAGTCGCCCAGGACCATGATATTGGCTGGCTTGATGTCGCGATGGACGATTCCCTGATCGTGGGCGTACTGGAGCGCCGAGCAGATCTGCGTGATCATCTGGGCGATAATCCGGTAATTGAAGCGGGTCTTCTTCTTGATCATCGTCTCGAGGGTCTGACCTTCGAGGTACTCCATGGCGATATACTGCAGGCTGCCCTCGGAGCCGACATCATAGATCGTCACGATATTGGGATGTGAGAGTTTCCCGGCCGCCTGGGCCTCGCGGTGCAGCCTCTCTTTCAGTTCGGCGAGCTCCTCGGGATCGCTGACAAAGTCTAAACGAATTGTCTTGAGCGCGACGGGTCGATTGATCGCCGGGTCGACTCCCCGATATACCGTGCCCATGGCCCCCTTGCCGAGTATTCCGTGAATCTGGTACCGGCCGAGACTCTTGAGGTCGGTCGCGGTCAGCATGGCGCCCGAACTGTCGCCGGAATCGGACTGCCTGTCCGGATCGTATTCCGTATCCTTTTCGCGTGCGCGTTTGAGCGCGGCCGCATCGCTGTCGGAAAGTTGCGCGGTTTGTTCAGGCGCGGGCGAATCGGAGCGCTCGATCCGGCGCGACACCGGGCGATCCGAGGATTCTTCGAGGCTGACGGTCTGATGATCAATCGCCGCTGCCGATGCCGTTCGGCCGCTGTCGGTAGTCAAAGCGGTGGTCGCGACATTCTCGGGGTCATGAGCGGTCGCCCGGATCTCGCGAACAGGTGTCTCCTGCTGAGTCTTCCGGGAAACTTTGGTCGTTTCTGCCCTGGCCGACGGTTTCTTTTCCTCGCTTCGCCCGGCGGAAAGCAGCGCCGTATCGAGGAACGGCGACGCGATCATGAACAGCACCAGTTCGATCGCCACAAACGCGATGGGAAGCATCATTCCGTACGACGAAAACATGAGGTACGAAACATTGGCCAGGACAAACAGGGCGCCGACGAGAATGATCATCCGGTACATCAGGGTGACGCGGGGCAGAACCAGGGCGCACACCACGCCCAGCCCCACCAGAATCATCAGGAAGATGTTGACGAGATCGGTCCGCGGCGCGAGGATGCTGCCATTGATGATGTTTTCGATTACCGCAGCATTTATAAGCACATCGGCGACACGTTCCTGCACGGGAGTATTGAAGTATTCCGTCTCACTGCCGCTCAGTTGTCCGATCACCACCGCCTTGTTTTTCAGAACGTCACGCTTGAAGTCATCAGAGAGAATCTGCGCGGCGGTGTATCGGGCGAAAGGGACGTTCTCGGAAAAGCGTACGTAGAATTCGCCCCGCTCATTGATCGGTATAGAACGACCCGGCCCGAGCTGGATCCGCTCGTCCTCCACCACTTTGATCTCGCCCGGCGCCACCCCAAGATAGGTGGCTGCTGCGAGCAGGCTGTTGGACGGATAGTAATACCCGTCGTAGTTCATGATGAGCGGCTGGTGTCTCACCAGGCGGTCATCATCCGGGCGGAAGTAATCGAATCCCAGAAGCGGGTGATGCTGCAGCAGTTTCTGGGCCGGCAGGAAGACCTTCCGCACCGGCAGGCTGGATTGCTCGTCCATCACGCCCAACGGGTTGTCTATTGCCACCGAATTGTTGAAAAGAAAATCCGGGCTGCTGGTCTTGTTGCTTCGGAACGAGGCCTCGGCGATATCGTAGGGCAGAACCGCTTGTTTTATCCAGGCGAGCTGTCCGGCAAGGACATCGGTGCGCCCGGCCGCTTCCTGGGCGGCGTCTTCGTACAGATCAAGATTGATCAGGATCGCTTTGGGTTCTCCGGCGGCTACCGCGGCGGTCAGATCGGCGATCAGGTCATGATCCCAGGGCCAGTGGCCGTAGGTATCGAGCGACGATTGGTCGATATCGACCAGCGTCACGTTGGGACGGGGCCCGCCGGGCGCCGTTATTCGGCACAGGAAATCGTCCAGCGACCGCTGGAGACTTTGCACCGGGCCGAAGTCGCTGACCGCCAGGACTACCATCAAAAGGGCGATCACCAGGTACAGAATGTAAGGCGAGTATTTGTTCATATCAACATCACTCTATCTACCCACTTGGAGACGATCGATGAGCATCTGGGGCATGTCGGCCCGGCACATCTTGGCCTGAGCCGCCTGGATATCGTATTCGACACGGCGGAAATAGACCGTGTCCTCGCTGGAATCATAGATGACATAGCAGGCGCGGGGGTCATTGTCACGGGGCTGGCCGACCGAACCGATGTTGACCAAGTACCGCGAGTTTTCATCGGGGTCAAAATCATGCGCCGTGATGGTCCGCACTTTTCCGACCGGAGGCCGGCAGTAGATCACCGGCAGATGGGTATGGCCGTGGAATATCAGCCGGTGTTCGGAATGTGCGAACGCCTCGACAGCGTCCTGCGGTGACAAAATATAGTGCCACTCGTCCGGATCGAACGGCGACGCGTGCACGAGCAGGCAGTTTTCTCTTTCGGCGGTCATCTCAAACCCGGAAATCAGAGAGATTTCGCGGTCGGTCAACTGGGCCATTGTCCATATCATGGACTGCCGGGCCGTGGGATTCATGGCCCCGGTGGGAAGCACGCCGATTGCGGCATACTCGTGGTTTCCCATCAGCTTGATATCGCAACTGTCTCCTACCAGGTGCAGACAGGCGACCGGGTCGCAGCCGTAGCCGACAACATCGCCAAGGCAGTGAACCTGATCGGCCTTCTGGCCCGCGACATCACGGAGCACCGCCTCAAGCGCCTCCAGGTTGCCATGGATATCCGATATCAGGGCCAGGCGCATCAGTCCTTACCCTCGACAAACTTGAATATGGATTTGCCCACCTGGATCAGGTCACCGTTTTTCAGCACGGCCCGGTCGGTCGGCTCACCGTTGACGCTCACTTTACCCGACTTGCCGAGATTGGCCAGATAAAAGCCGTCGGCCTCTTTGACAATCTTGGCTTGGATTCCGGCTAGGGTGAAGCCTTTCGCCCGCACATGGACGAACTTGGCTTTGCCGATCGTGGTGACCTCACGGTCGAGTTTGTACTCGGCGAAATCGGCGTTTTCCTCGCCGATCAGAACGGAGCCGCCGAACTTGGCCACAATCTGCCGTTCCACTCGATCCTGTTCGATCAGGTCTTTCTGTTTCTTGGTGTTGAGCACCATGGTTCCGTCCATCGCGGTCATCTTGTCGTCGGACGCCTTGGATTCGGTGTGATAGACCAGGGTGTATTTGCCGATCGTGATCGTGTCCTCGTCCCGGAGGACTTCCTCGCTGATCTTGCGGTTGTTCACGAATGTGCCGTTGAGCGATTCGTTGTCCATGATAACGGCAGCGTTGTTGTTGAACTCGATCGTGGCATGTTTGCGGGAGACGCCCCGGTTTTCAAGGACGATGTCGTTATCATTGGTGCGTCCGATCGAAATCCGCTTCTTTTCGGTAACCACCCGTTCAATCACCTTGTCGTCGAACTTTACTATGATTTCGGCCATACCCGAGCCCTTTCGGTTATTTACAGAATGCTGCTCTTAAGCCTTCAGCCGGCAGACAATTTAAGGACCAGCCTTATCTTGTATAACGGTGGTAAGGCTCTGATCTGACTATGATTGTCGGCAACCGCGCTTTTTTTCTGAACCGTGGCCGGGCCCGCCACAGTTTCCGGTTGCCGCCTGGCCGCACGGCCAATATATTGGCGGCCAAAATGTTGCCCATTTCGAGGTGAGTCGATGAACATACTTGTAGTAGCCCTCCACAAGAACTCCCAACTGATGCCGGTTTCGTTCGAGCTTTTGAATGCCGCCCAACAACTGGGCGGTGACATCGCGACCGCGATCCTAGCCGCCGATGCCCCGGCTCTGGCCGCCCACTTGGCCGCCAAAGGTGGTGGCAAGGTGTTGGCGGTTTCCAATCCGGCGCTGCAGCACTTTAACGATGAGGTTTATGCGAAAGCGCTGACCGAGCTTGTCGGCCGCCATACGCCCCACTTAGTGCTCGGGCCGGCCAACTCCTACGGCAAGGCCTTGTTTGCCAGACTGGCCGCCATGGTCGGCGGCACGATGATCTCTGATATCACTGGAATAACTGTCGAAGGTGGTCGGGTGACTGTCTCTCGCCCCTGCTATGGGGGCTCGGTAATCGCGACGCACTCGGCCAAAGAGGGCGCCAAGCCGTTTTTCGTCACTGTTAGACCCAAGATTTTTGCTGAGTCCTCAAACGGGGCGGGCAACGTCGTGGCTGAGAACGTGGCCGCTGCCTGTTTCGATTCCGGGACTACGGTCAAGGAAGTGAAATCCGAATCCAGCGGGACACGAAATCTGGCCGAGGCCGATCGGATTGTTTCCGCCGGTCGCGGAGTTCGGGGCCCCGAGAATATCCCGATGGTAAGAGAGCTCGCCGACGCTCTCGGGGCTGCTTTCGGCGCGTCGCGCGCGGTGGTCGACGCCGGCTGGACCGAGTATCCGACCCAGGTGGGGCAGACTGGTCGTACGGTCAACCCGAAGTTGTATGTGGCAGTCGGCATTTCCGGCGCGATTCAGCACCTGGTGGGCATGCGCTCGTCACAGCAGATAGTCGCCATCAATAAGGACAAGGACGCGCCGATTTTCAACGTGGCCAACTACGGCATCGTGGGGGACCTGTTCGAGATTGTTCCGGCGCTGACGAAGAAGTTTCGAGCGGAGCTGGGGTAGTCGCCGCGGCGAGGATGATCGTGGTGGACGGCGACGTCTACCGCGGACCGTCGATGGTACAAGGCTGGGAGGGTAGGTCTGCTTCGTCTGACCGCTGAGGCCGAAGCCCGCCATTGATTTCGGTTAGGTGGCCCACTTGATTGCGGATGGGGTTGAGAGAAGAGCGATGCAGAAACTCACAGGGTCACCCTGCGACAAGCTCAGGGTGACCTCAGTGTCCGTACACTTTGGTATCGTAAAATCTGATCTCCTGGGCCAGGTTTGTAGCCAACCCACCCTGCGTTTTCCGATCTAATTAGGGCTCCACAGTCACCTGGATGCTGTCTGAAAGCGTGTCGCAGACGTTATACCGTGTAAGCTTGAACCAATAAGTGCCTGCGGCCTCGTAGGCATGGAACCCTGTTTCGGAGGTCGACGGCGTGCTGCCATCGCCATAGTTCCAGATGCGGTGTACGACCGCCGCGGCCGGAGAGGTATCGGTAGCGGTAATAGGTATGTTCACGGTAACCACGGTGTCGTCAAGCACAAAATCGATCGTGGGATCAAGCTGATCGGAGTACTCGATTAGGTCTGCCCGCAGGGAGCTGTCGACTCCGCACGGACCGGTTACATCGAGTCTGACCGTGTACACCCCGGGGTCGAGGTACGCATGCGCCGGGTGCTGGTCGGTCGATGTATACCCATCGCCGAAATCCCACAGCCACGATGTCGCCCCGGTGGAATTGTCGGTAAACCGGGTCACAAACTGGCGCCCGGCGAGCTGGCAGGCCTGCGACGGCGCCGCGGTAAATACTGCGTCGGTGGCCGCGACTACCGTCACCGTATCGACAAAAGATGTCACGCCGCCCTCATCCGTGGTCAGGGTGAGCGTGACCGGGAAGGTGCCCGCGGCTGGATACGTGTACTCAACCGTGTCTGTGGCGACTGTGTACTCTTGCGTGATGCCGTTGCCGAAATTCCAGTGCCATTTGACCACCACAGCCGTATCCTCAACACCACCCATGGTATCAATCGCCGGCGGCGTGGCGTCCACGAAATATAGCGGCGAACCAAGACAGGTCTCATCGGGATCCACCGTGAAATACGGCTCGGCGCATATCATGATACGCACGGTGTCGACCATGACTTTCTGCCCGCAGGCGCCCGTGACCCGCAGCTTGAATTCGTAGGTGCCGGGCTCGGCATAGGTGTGGGTCTGGATGACGGAAGTGTCGGATGTTGAATCATTGTCGCCAAAATTCCACAACCAGGTGGACACCCCGTACGGATTGAACGCTTGGAAGGTGAATTCCTCGCCCGGGCAGCCGACCGTGTCCGACAGCTTGACACTATCCACGTTGTGGCCCACAATCACAGCCCGCTTCTTGGTCTCGGCGTCGCTGCCGTCGGCGCTATCGAAGACCGACAAAGTCACGTTAAAGACACCGCTAGTCTGGTACGTATGGGAAACGTCGCCGATATCGCCGCTGGACGCCCTCAGCGTATCCAGTGTTCCATCGCCGAAATTCCAGATCCAGGTTCGCACCGGACCGGTGGAGGCATCATCGAAATTTACCATCAGGGGAACACATCCGGAATCCGGGTTGGGAGTGAATTCTGCAGTCGGATGTCCGGCGATTGTGACCTCGATCGTTTCCGTGACCAGTTCATCGCAGCCAGGTGAAAACACTACGATGGCGGCGGCAAGCAGGAGGATAAGCAGGTATATTCTGGGCATTTCGGCCTTTTCGGGTATCTGAAACGCTGTCGCAGAAGGGTATATACCCGACGCGGACACCGGTGTCAAATTATAAACGGCGATTGTCCCCGTGGTTCCCCGTACAGCCCGTTGCGAGGGTAGAACTTTGCGACGGTCGAAACGATATAAGGTCATGCGGGAAGTAGAAGTTGCCTCGCTCGGGGCATTTCGTTATGTTCGGTTCCTGAAGTTTGAAGCGGGATTGGGTTCTGGGTGTTTCCGGTGTCCGGTCTCGACGTAACGGCCGCGCCGCCCGGTCATCGATGTGGTGGGCATTGCGGCCGACACATACCGAGGTTCCAGGTGAAACTGATCTACAATTTATTCGTGATACTTGTGGTGTCCGCCGTGCCGCTTCTCGCTGAAGTTGCCGAGACCTTTGATGTCGAGGCCGGTCGTCTCGCCGGCGTGGCATCCAAAGTGGCTGTCGACGTTATCGCGCATGGCACCGACTCCCTTGGCGTATGGCTGGCGACCGGCAGAGGGGTCAATTACAGTTTCGATAACGGCGCCCATTGGTCCGTCAATAACTCGGCCAGCGGACTTCCCTCGGACAACCTCTCAGCCATCTTTTCCATCGGACGGCGCGTCTGGATAGCCAGCAATCACAACGACTACATTCAGGGGCAGCTAATGACCCTGTCCGACGGCCTCAGTTATTCCGACGATGACGGTCTGACCTGGACGACACTCGATTTCGGGCCGAACGGCCTCAATATCCCGTACGTGATCGGCGGAGACCGCACCATTTTCGACATCACCGGCCACTATGATCCCGGCTTTTTGAACAACCGCGTCGATGACACGACCGACTGGCTGTTTGCCGCCGCGTTCGCAGGCGGCCTTCTGGCCTCGCAGGACGGCGGAATTCACTGGCGACGGATTTTCGCGTCCCGGGTCGATTCCATCCAGTACTATCTTCCCAACGAGCCGCCGTCGCTGCGCAACCGGTACTTCTCGTGCGTGGCGGATACCTCGCATGGTGACTCGATATTTCTGTGGGCCGGCACAGCGTCAGGAGTATTCCAATATGTTTTTGCGCCTCCGCGGAACAAGCTGTATTCACACTGGATTCATGATATCGCCTTATGTGATACGTGCTCTACGGGTGGTGGATCGCGCTTGTATATCGCCGGGGAAACCGGTGTAAGCCTCGGTTCTGCTGCCGGCGGGCCGATCGTGTCGCGATTCGCCGTGGACGGACTTCCGGTCTCAGGTCCGCGGGCGGCCTCGATACTCAGTGTCGGGGATCGTCTGTTTGTCGGTACGGTGAATCCTAACACCGGCGGGTCCACAGGCCTGTATGTATCCGATGACCGAGGCGAGAGCTTCGCTCAGAGGATCGGTCCCTGGGCGACCGGGGTTGGGCGAGTAGTATCCGACTTTGCCCAGATGAACGGACGGATTTACGCCGCCGTGCAGGTGGCGGGACTGTTTGTGTCGGCCGATACGGGGCAATTCTGGTCAGGGGTTGCGCTCGATCTGTATTTCTCCGAGCCTGCCCTGCGCACTGCCAACGCCCTAACCGTCTTCGAAGATACGCTCCTTGTTGGCACGGACTCGGGTCTGATCACCTTGGCCCTGGACGGCGATGGAAACATTTTGTCGGCGACTCATGATGATTTTCCGGACACCGACTCCACGTCGACCCGGATTGTCCGTGTGAAAGTGCAGCGGTTCGAGAATGCCACTGTGCCGGGGACCTATGACTCAACCATAGTGTGGACTGTCAACCGCCCCCGCACAGTAAGCGGCCGTCCAATGGTGGGTCGACGAAACGCCTCCGGCGGGTGGACTTACCTGCGGCGTGGCATAGACGTTTACGATGTCAGCTTCTTTAGCGATACTGTGTTTGCGGTGGGCGCGACCGCTATCTGGTTCAGCCCGCGCGGCCAGGAGATGACCAATTTCTTCTCCGCCCGGCAGTATGTGAACGATGATCCCGACAGCACCGTTATCGACAATCTCGATCAGGATTCTGTCACGGTCATGGAGGTGCGCCAGGACACGGTGATATTCGGTACCTCCGATGGTATCGCCATCTCGCACAACCGGGGCCGGACTTTCAAGATCTATCGCGCCAACACCGATACGCTTTCCGCCGATTTCGTGGTCAATCACTCATATCTCAATTCGTTCGGTGGGCTGGCCGGTGATTTTATTCCCGCTCTGGCGGTTCAATATCGTGAGGCGGATTCGGTGGCGCGTATCTGGGCCGGAGCCAGACCGGCCGGTTTCGGCGGGCAGGGGATATCGGTCGGCGATTACTACCCGGGCGGGGTGCTGCGTTGGGAGACGGTTTACGATGCCGACTTCGCCTGGAATTTCGAGTTCGTCGGCGACACGATTCTATCGGCATCAAATCGCGGCCTCTTGCTCAACGAGGGACCTTTGGATAGCCTCAACACCGTGTGGGGGACCGTGGATTTCACCGATGTTTCTTCCGGTCAGGTTCTTGTGGCGCCGGGCACGCCAGTTTATAGCGTCGGACTGGTTGATTCGACTCTCTGGGTTGGAACCGATGACGGAATAGTCAGGCTCAACCGAAGCGACCTCGGCAAGCAAGAGCTCTTCCAGCGCGTCGATTCTGCCGCCGCCGCGGGCGAAGTCTACGCCTTCCCGGTGCCGTTCCGGCCGGGGCAGGGGCAGGTGGTCGATTTTCACTTCACGGTTGAAACGGCCGGGAATGTCACCCTGGAAGTCTATGACTTTGCCATGAACCTGGTGGCCACGCCGATCGATAATGTCGCCTATGCGGCCGGGATCTACCCTGCTCAGGGAGCGCAGGGGGTCACCTGGGACGGCCGCAACGACAAAGGCGACCTGGTTGCGGTCGGCATTTACTACTTCAAGGTCGAAATAGACTCCGGCGAGCCGCGCTGGGGAAAACTGGCCGTCATACCGTAAAGGAACCGCAAATGTTACGAGCTCTCGGTTGTTTTGTCCTGGCATTGTCTCTCGCGAGTGGAGTTGTGGCCGGCGACGGTGACGGCGGCTACGCCGCCCCGTGGCTCCAGGTGCCGGCGGGCGCAAGGCCCACCGCGATGGGCGGCGCGTACCTGGCGGTGTCCGATGACGGCGCCGCGCCCCTGTTCAACCCGGCCGGCCTGGCCCGGCGGAAGCGGCCCATGCTCGCGTCATCGTATCGGGCGATGAAACTCGATCGCAAGCTCGGTTATGTTACGGCAGTGTTTCCGGTCCGCGGTCAGTCTACTCTGGGTGTTCACTGGCTGTATGCGGGGTCAGGCTCGGTGGAAGCGCGCGATTCGGATGGTTACCTGACCGGGCACGACCTTTCCATGAATGCGCACCATGTCGACGTCGTGTTTGCCAAGCTGTTGACGCCGTATCTCGCGGCAGGAGCTAACTTGAACTATATTCTCGTGGATATGCCTGATATCGACGCCAACTCGGTCGGGTTCGATTTTGGAGCAATGCTCTACATCGAGCACTTTTTTGATCGGGAGAAGCGCGACGCTCTCCCTATTCGTGATCTGCAGGTGGGGATCACCGCCAAGAACATCTCCAAGCAGTTCCGTTTTGTCAGCGATGAATATAATCTGAAATATACTACCAGCGATGTCGGCACGCAGCAGGAAGACAAAGTGCCTGTCGAAGTGGGCATCGGCGTTTCGGGTCGGCTGCTCGACCGCCACCTGCTGGTGGCGTCAGATTTTCGCAAGAACGAAAAACAGAACGCCGAATTCCACGCCGGGGCAGAGTACTTCGTTACCCCCGAGTTCATGCTGCGGGGGGGATACTCGGACAAGCGGCTGACCGCCGGCACCGGTTATCTGTTTCATTTGGGCAAGAAAGCGCTCTCGGTCGATTACGCCTTCTCGACAGACAAAGTAGATGAAGGCTCCGAGCACATCTTCTCGTTCGATCTGCTGTTCTAAGAGGAAATAATGACTGTTTGTCGAATCGTAACTGCCTATATGTGTTTGGTGACTGCGCTTTCATCCGGTTCTTTTGCACAGGACGGTCTGGCCCTGATGAAAGTGGAAAGCGGCGCGCGCCAGGCCGGTATGGGCGGAGCCGCCGTCTCTGTCCCCGGCGAACCAAATGCCACTTTCTACAATCCGGCCGCTGCGGTGGGAACGGAGAAGTTCACGTTCTCGTTCGGGCACAATACCTACTGGGAAAACATCCGCCTCGAAACCGGCTACTTCATGGCCAACTTGACCAAACGCACTGCCGTGCACGGAGGCATCCGGTATGCGGCGGTGGACGATATCGAGAGCCGCCTGATTCCGTCGAGCGAACCCGACGCCATCTTCTCGGCCTACGATATCTCATTCAAGGGCGGCCTGAGCTACGAAATCGATGATCGTCTCGCACTCGGTGCAGCGCTGGGCTGGTTTATCGAGAAGATCGATATCTACCGCGGCTCGGCGTTCAATATTGATCTCGGTGGTCTCTACCGGGCGAGCGATCAGTTGTACGTCGGCGCATCGGTGACCAACCTCGGTTCCGCCCTTGCGCTGACCGCCTCGGGACAGCATGGCACCGATGATATCACGCTGCCGACAACCTACCGTGTCGGCGGCTCATACCGGTTCGACCGGTACCTGGGGGCCCTGGACGTAGTTTATGCCGATGACGAGACGCACCTGGTTCTCGGCGCTCGGGCCGAGCTGCACGAGATGTTCGCTGTGCGCGCCGGATACATGGTCAACTATGACACGAAGGATTTCACCGCCGGGGCATCCTTCAGGCGGCGAAACGTCACCGTGGATTACGCGTTCGTACCGCACTCCGGCGAGCTCGGCACCTCGCACATGATCAATCTGACATTTACCCTCTAATAGACAGGAGTTTTCCTTCAATGGCGAAGCATAAGATTGCCTGGCTACCGGGCGACGGAGTCGGCAACGATGTGATGGAAGCGGCTCGAATCGTTCTCGACAAGGTCAGGCTCGATGCGGAGTACACCCACGGCGACATCGGCTGGGAGTTCTGGAAAAGCGAGGCCAACCCGCTGCCGGATCGCACGATTGAATTGCTCAAGAACAGCGACTGCGCCTTGTTCGGCGCGATTACGTCGCTGCCCAAAGAAGAGGCGGAACGCGAGCTGGCGCCCCAGTTTCGCGGCAAGGGTCTGGTCTACAATTCGCCGATCGTGCGCATGCGTCAGGAATTCAACCTTCGCACCAATCTTCGCCCCTGCAAAGCCTACCCGGGCAATCCGCTGAACTTCAAAGAGGGAATCGATCTCGTGGTTTTCCGCGAAAACACCGAGGACTTATATGTCGGGATCGAGTTCCACCCCGTGCCGGACGAACTGCGCGCAACCATCAAGAAACATCATAAGAAGATGGCGCGATTTGACGATGTCGACGGCAAGGACATGGCGATTTCCTTGCGCATCAACACGCGCCAGGCCTGCCGCAATATCGTGACCGATGCCTTCGAGTACGCGAAGAAACATGGGTACAAGAGCGTCACGATCGTGGAGAAGCCAAATGTCATCCGAGAAACGTCGGGCCTGATGGTGCGCACCGCCCGCGAAGTGGCGAAGAACTATCCCGGTATTCAGTTCTGGGAGACGAATATCGATGCCATGTGCATGTGGCTGATCAAGAATCCACTTGATTACAGCGTCATTGTTACGTCGAATATGTTCGGCGATATCGTGTCGGATTTGTGTGCGCAGTTGGTCGGCGGGCTGGGCTTCGCGGCGTCGGGCAATATCGGCGACAAGCTGGCCGTGTTCGAACCGACCCACGGCTCTGCGCCCAAGTACGCCGGACAGTACAAGGTCAATCCGATGGCGATGCTGCTGTCTGTCAAGCTGATGCTCGACTGGCTGAACGAGGGAGCGAAGGCAAAAGCGCTGGAGGATGCCATTGCAGCCGTGGTGAATGAGGGCAAGGTCCGCACTTATGACATGGGCGGCAAGAACACGACTCTCGAAGTCGCCGAGGCGGTGGCAGCGAGACTATAGCATTGTAGGTCGGGACCCCTGTGGTTTCGACCATGAAACGTACATCCGTGGACGGCAGATCTCCCGGTCTGCCCCTTCCAGGTCCATCTTCGATACACGGGTAGACGAGGACCCGCCGTCGGCGGGCCGCGCACGGAATGTCGCACCACGGGCGCGTGTACCGGTGCGGAGTAATGGCGGGTTCGAAGCGGACCCGCCCTACCTTGACTCGATCTTCCGACTCAGATGTTTAATGATCAGCTTCCGCGCCTCCTGTAACGCGAGGCCGCGATGCGAGATCAGGTTCTTCTCTTCAAGCGTCATCTCGGAGAAGCGTTTTCCCTTCGGCGGATAGAAGAAGACCGGGTCGTATCCGAACCCCTTGTCGCCGACAATGTCCTCGGCGATATACCCCTCAGCCACGCCCTCGGCTGTTTCGATATGGTCCTTGTCCCAGGCTATCGCAATGACGCACCGGAACCGGGCGGAGCGCTTGTCTTGCGGAACGCCTTTCAATTCGCGCAGGAGCTTCTCGTTGTTGTCGCGGTAGGTGACGTTATCGCCTGCGTATCGCGATGAAAATACTCCCGGCGCGCCGCCGAGGGCATCGACCTCCAGCCCGGAATCGTCGGCCAGCGCCGGCAGATCGCAAAACTCCGAGATCGCCTTTGCTTTGAGCATCGAGTTCGCTTCGAGTGTCGCGCCGGTTTCTTCGGGATCGGGGAATTCGAGAAAGTCGTCGGCGGTGAGGATAGTGACCGGGAGATCGTCGAGTAGATGCCTTATC